>CAYVXS010000214.1:0-5841 GCA_964454885.1 uncultured Pirellulales bacterium | reverse complement strand
TCGAGCTTCGCCGGGCCAGAGACCTGCTGGAAGATATCATTCCTGAGATGCACGCCAATATCCGGCTGATAGCCCAGGAAGAGGTCGAAGTTGCGGCGTTAAAGGCCGATATCACCAAGAGCGAGGAGAATATCGAGGAAGAAAAGGCACGAATCGCCAAGCTGCGAAACGCTCTTGATGTTCAGCAGGCCCAGTATTACTTCGGCGGTAAGGAATATCCCCGCAGCTATGTTAAGGAAGATCTGGCCAGTCGCTTCGAGCGATTCAAAGAAAGCGAAGTGGTGCTCGCCAGCAAGAGGCGGCTGCTGACTACACGGGAAAATTCCCTTCATTCGGCAATGAATCTGTTAGAGCAGACCCGCGGCCGCAAGCGAACGCTGGAAGATAAAATCGAATCGCTTGCAAGCCAGTACAGGCTCGTAAAGGCCGCTTCAATAGGCTCGAATATCCAGGTGGACAACAGCAAGCTGGCCCAGACGGAAAAACTCATCGCCCAGATCAAAAAGCGGCTGGATGTCGCCGAACGCGTATTGGCACACGAGAGCCAGTTCATTCAGGCAATCCCAGTCGATACGGTTGTGGAAGCGGATTTGCTGACACAGGTGGACGAATATTTCCAGGACAGGCAAGAAGAGCATTCACCTGTGGCAAGTGCAGCCGACCATACCGAGAAACCAGAGCAACTACTGGAAAACTAACGTCCGTCGTGGTAAAATTAAGGCAAATAAGAACTTCGAGAAGTCGTGTTCGATAGTCCAGGGAGAAAACAGTGCTGATCTTACGACTAAAACAAGCAGAAACCGCGGTTGCCGACGGGCGATTGGATGAAGCATTCGAGATAATCCAATCGGAGCAAATCCGTCAGCACCGCCGCGGTCAGAAGCTTATCGGCCGATTAGCCAGGGCTTTCGCCAAACGCGGGCAGGAAAATCTCGAGGCAGAACGGATACAGTCGGCCCTGGGCGATTGCAACAAGGCGGAAAAACTGGCCGGTAACACCGAAGAAGTCGCAAAACTGCGTTCGGCCATCTGCAGCGAGATGGAGCAAAGACGCATCCGAGATCAGCACCGTTCGTTTAAGGTCAACCAGGCAAAGCGAAACATTCAGGACGGCCGAATCTCCGTCGGCAAGGCGATTCTGGATGAAGCCGATGATAACGACAGCGAAGCGGGAATTGTCCTGCAGCAGGCGAACGTCGCCAGGCTGGAGCTTAACGAGGCCATCGAAAAGGCCGAGCAGGCATTGAACCGAAACGACCTGGACAGTGTCATCGAGATTATCGTGCAAACAGGAATCAGTAACAACAAAAACGATAAAGTTGTCGAGCTGGTTTCCAGGCTCAAATCTCTAGCTATCGAGCAAATCAGGGAAAACCTGAACACCGGCCGAATCGACCGGGCACAGTCTTTGTGGCAAAAAGTCTCGCCCATAGCAAACGGTACTCTCGAAATATCCGAACTCGGCTCGGCATTGAACCACTGTCGCAGGGCGGCGGAATACGTCGCGGCGGGCAGACCCCGCGAGGCCGTTTCTCTTCTTCGTAAAGTCAAAGTGATTTGTCCGGCGGCAAAGTGGCTCGGTAACGTCACAGAACAAACACGACAGGCGGCGGAATTACTCGACGAATTAGCGGCAAGTCCCCTCGGCCTGGATATCGGTTCCGGCTCAGAGGACGATAAAGAAACAGTCGGGCCAAAAATCAATAAATCACCCGCCGACAACAAATTAATTCAATACGAGAGAGGGCATGAGGCCGGAGCCGGGCTATGCCCAGGCGAAGCCGGGTTGTCACTGCCGACAAAATTTGTTATGCAGATGGACGGCGTCGGCAGCTTCCTCGTTCTGCGCGAAGGACGCATCACAGTCGGGCCTATAAGCTCATCGGCCCGGCCAACAATCGGTCTAATGGCTGACCCCAATCTTCCCGTGGCAACAATCGAGCGAGTGGATGACGATTATTTCATTCGGTCGTCCCGTCCGATTCACGTCAACGACGTGGCGACAACCGATAAACTGCTTATCGACGGCGACCGGATTTCATTGTCGCCGAGGTGCAGGATGAAGTTCCACATTCCGAATCCTGCGAGCACAACGGCAATGCTGATTTTGTCCGGGGCAAGATTAGGGCGTGCGGATGTTCGCCATATTATATTAATGGATCGGGACATTCTGATAGGGCCCTCCGTAAGCAATCATATTCTTGCCGAAGCCCTTGACGAGACCGTCACGATCTATGCTCAAAATGGCCGGCTGCTATGCAAAGCAGCTCAAAAAGTGCTGGTTGACGACAAACCGGCCGGCCCGGCCGCCTCTCTTGATATTGACAAACAGATAAGAATAGGTCAAATTTCATTTGTATTAACAAAGGTCGTAGCGTGAATTTGAAATACGGATAACAAACAGGCATAGTACAACGGAAAGAAAAATGCAAAGATATCGATACAAACATGGTGATCGCCCCCTTGAAGGATTCACAATCCAGAGGGCGGCCGGGTCCGGAGGATTCGGGGAAGTGTACTATGCGATTAGCGACGGCGGCAGAGAAGTCGCCATCAAGGCCGTCCAGAACTACGAGCAGATCGAGCTGCGTGGAATCACCCAATGCATGAACCTCAAGAGTCCGCACTTAGTGACAATCTTCGATGTCAAGCACAACGAGCACAACGAGCCGTTCGTAATCATGGAATATGTCTCCGGGCCGTCGTTGCGCGACCTTCTATTGGAAGCTCCCGAGGGGCTCGGCGCGCAAAAATCGGCGTTCTTTCTGCGAGAGATAGCCAAGGGCCTTTCATACCTGCACGACTGCGGCATCGTCCATCGCGACCTAAAGCCAAGTAATATTTTTTATGAAAACGGTTATGTCAAGGTCGGTGACTACGGCCTGACCAAGTCAATCAGCGCCAGCCGTCACAGCGGCCACACTATTACCGTCGGAACAGTTCATTACATGGCGCCTGAGATAGGTGCCGGGAAATATAACTTCAGTATAGATATTTACTCACTCGGAGTGCTTTTATACGAGATGCTGATGGGAGATGTGCCTTTTGTCGGCGGCAGCCCCGGCGAAATCCTGATGAAGCACATGACCGCCGAGCCTGAGCTGGACAAAATAGAGGAGCCTTTCAGTCACGTTATTAAAAAAGCAATGGCCAAAGATCCCGACGAGAGGTACAAGAGTGTACAGGAGATGGTGGAAGACCTTTTCGGCTCGGAAAATATCCGAAACAGCGTTTCTCACTTTTCGCCGGACGACCTTTCAATAGTTGCCGGGAGAATCGCCGCCAAAGTGGATATCGGTGATAAGCTCGATTCGGACAAGCCCACAATTGATATGACTCCCGCGGCCGTAGATGGCGTTGAAAAACAAATCACCGGTACCGCCCGGCGATTCGCGCAGCAGGTCGATGATATCGGGCGGTCGGTCGCGAACAAATTCGACGCCAAAGTCGATAAAATTCTGGGCACCAAGAAGACCCGTATTCCGGGAGTAACCGACCCGATTCTGCCGGGACAACGTCACTTCCTCGCTTTTATTTCCATGGCCATTGTGGCCCTGGGGGCCGGTTTGCTGGTCAGTGACAACGACAAAACCATGATTCTGCCGACGGCATTGACGGTATTTGTCATGACCGGTGTGTGCGCTAATTCTATTTTGTATTCACAGCGGCGATGGGGCGCGCATTCAGAGCCTCAGTCACAATGGATCTCAAGACTGGTAACTTCCTGCTTTGCCTCTTCTATGGCCACAATAATCGGTTTCGTCCTTTTAAAAGTCCTGAGCTCTCGGGGGGTAGGAATAATACCATCTAATCCATTCGAAGGTGGAAGGAGTATTCATTTCCCGTTCAGGATGCCCTTTTTAGGCATCGACGTTTTTAACAATTTCGGCTCCGTATGGCTCTCAATGGCAGTACCAATGCTTATGGTTGACTGGCGTCGAATCATCTCACAGGACAGGGACAAACGCCTGTCACTCGGCTCGGCTCTCTGGATAGGTTTGCTTGGTGCGATTGCAGCGACGATTTTCGGTTCGTCCCCGATAGTCATTGCCGCGGTTTTGGCCGGCACCTCATTAGTTGTCCAGACAGCCAGCTCATTCGGCCGGGTACAAATTAACAAGAAAGACACTCAATTTAACCAAAGCCTTGCATCGGGTGTCGTACCGGCATCGATGCGGTCCGGCTGGCTGGCCGCTTCTCTCGGTGCATTGGCGCTGGGTTTGTTTATTATTATCTATTCGGGTACCGAACTCGATGGCGATAAATTTACTATCGGTTTAGCCACCGGTGTTGACAGCCTGATATTGTCGATATTCTTCTTTATAGGTTCCTGCCGAAATCGATTTAAAGGATGGTACCGTTATCTCGGCAAGCCGGCGCTACTGCTTGCCTGCATCCTTACGATCGTAACCTCAGCGATTTGTATGGGTTGCATGAATTTACACAATGGTGATTTTGCCATTTCTTTATTTCTGATAATCTTTCCTGCCGTGGCATTTTTCGTCATATTAGTTATCCCGGCCGGTGTGGTCGCAGGCAGTGCTCCCAGGCCGGTTGCTCCCCCGGCACCACCTGCATTTCGACCTCCGCCCCCGCAATTGGCTCCCGGCGTTTCCTCATTCAAACGCCTCGTAGCACTGCTGCTGTCATCGGGAGGTTTGTTCGGAATCTTTGGTCTTCACAGATTCTATGTCGGCAAGATCGGCACCGGTATTATCTGGTTCTTTACGGGCGGCCTTTTCATGATTGGGCAGATTATTGACTTTGTCATGATTCTTACGGGCCAATTCAAAGACCGTTACGGCCTTCCGCTCGTTGTCTGGCAGGACAAAGAGGAATTAAAAGATAATAAATTTAAGGCAAAACCCGCGATGCCGGCATATGCCGCCGAGCCTAAAGCTGTCATGACAGAAAGGTCGGCACAAAAAGCCCAAGCCGCAGCAGCCGCCCATGCTCCGAAGCCTCAGGCGCCTCGTATGCCCACAACGACTGTTATATATCAGCCGTTTCATCCGTTTGCATTTCTCTCTTCCGGTGTCGGTTTCATTTGTACTGTTTTAGCAGTCACAATAGGAGCAATAACGGGCCTGCATCTGCCGCATTTTGTAGCCGCCGGCTGGCTCAATACATCACTGGCCTCGGAAGCGGAGCAGTTCTTCGGTTATCCCCAGTGGCCCGAGCTTGTCTTACGTCTGGGGACTATTACTACAGTTGTTTTGCTGCTTCTTGCGGCCGTATTCATGGTCATAGGCCGGCGCCATCTTGGAATCAGACATCTTATGCGGGCTATTTTCGGATTAGGCGCCCTTTTCTTTGCAATTATGCTTTTCACTGAAGGAATCGAAGGATATCCTTTTGGAAAGGTCCAGGAGTCACTGAATTCTGGACAAATCGGGCCGGCCTTCGAAAGGCTTCTGGATTGCTGCACCGGGGAAGAAGCGATTTTTGCGGCATTTATTTTCCTCGTCTCTATTATCATCCTGGCATGGCCGCCGCGACGAAATCAAATAGTCACAACACCTGCGCCCAATCAAGGAGTAAGCTGATGGCTATCAAACCTGGTATATTCATAATGTTTCCAGTGCTCATTTTACTTTTATTTGCTGCGATTGCCGTGCTGGTTTTATTGGTCAGACTCTGTATCAAAAAGCCCTGGGTCGGAGCAATCATAGCAGTGGTTTTCCTTTTCATGTTTGCATCGATTTTTGTCCCGCACTATATTTCATACCATCGAATGATGGGCAATCAGCCTGAATCCGCCCCTGTGCTGCCGAGTGTAATACAATCGGGAAATACCACAGCGGCGATTTGGTCACCGGGAATCGAGGATCAGTTCGAGGC
>CAYVXS010000213.1:0-5843 GCA_964454885.1 uncultured Pirellulales bacterium | reverse complement strand
AACGATTGTCGTGTGTGCCTCGTGGCTGGCAACGAAAGTCTCGCCGCGAAGATTTTTACGAGCTGTTCGTTTAAAAAAATATCCCGGTCATATAAGGTCTTTGGGGGATATTTCCAAACAGAGTAAATGGAGTGGTTAAAATGAAACGGCGATTGGTGATCTTGATTGTATGTTTTTCTGGAATATTTTTTATCAACTCCTGCAGGAAAAAAACTCCTGCTCCGACCGTAACAACTGTGGAAGCCCCGGAAAAAGAATTGCCCGAAACAGCAAAGGTTGTTCTGCGTTCGTCACTTGCCGAAAAGGGATGGTATACTGCTGATCCGAACGCCTTGCGCAGGCAAATCGAAAATCTATTCAATAATGCTCAGACTGAACAGATTGAGAATGTGGTTGCTCTGATTTTGCCGCACGCGGGATATCAATACTCAGGCCAGACTGCCGTGGCAGGTATTAAAACTCTAAACAAAAAATATCAGCGGATCATTTTGATTGGACCAAGTCATCATGTTTCTATGGGTGAAATATTCAGTGTGCCGAGAGTAACGTATTATGAAACACCATTGGGACAAATTCAGCTGGACACGGATTTTATCAATAAACTTCTGAAATATTCGTTTTTTCAAAATGTCCCTTTGGCACATCAGTATGAGCATAGTGTCCAGATTGAGCTACCGTTATTGCAGGAATCCGTCAAAGATTTCAAACTTGTGCCGATTGTGGCAGGGCAATGCTCACTGGAAACGATTCAAGAAGCCGCTGCTGTTTTAGCCAACCTGGTGGATGAAAAAACTCTTGTCATTGCAAGCTCGGATTTTGTCCACTATGGATCGAGCTACGAATACACACCTTTTAGCGAAAACATACCCGAGAACATCAAGAAGCTAACGATGGGTGCTTATCAATATATTGCAGCCTTGGACGCCAAAGGATTTCTGGAATACAAAGAAAAAACAGGAGCGACAATATGTGGCTTCGTACCGATAGCGGTGTTGCTTTCCATGCTGGACGAATCATCACAGGCTCATTTGGTCCAATATGCAGATTCCGGCCAAATGACCGGTGATTTTTCAAACTCTGTTAGTTACATGGCCGTTGCCTTTTCGGGCAAATGGAAAAATTCTGCTAAAATTAAACCGCAGACTAATCATCTTCAATTGACCGAGCAGGATAAGGAACAGCTTTTGGTTTTAGCACGCAGGACAATTGATTATGCCTTAAAGAATCAGAAAGTCCCGCAAGTTTCCGAGATGGGTATTAAAATAAGTGACGCAATGAATGTTCCCCGTGCGGCATTTGTCACGCTGGAAAAAAATTCCCAGCTCAGAGGCTGCATAGGCGATATTGTTCCGCAACGGCCGTTATATAAGTCTGTTATGTATAACGCCATTAATGCTTCTTTTAACGACACTCGTTTTTCACCTGTAGTTGAATCTGAGATGGAGGACATCACAATTGAAATTTCCGCTCTTACGGTGCCGGAACCAATTACCTCGCCGAATGAAATCAGAATCGGTATAGACGGTGTAATCCTGAATAAGCAGGGACATTCCGCGGTTTTTTTGCCTCAGGTTGCTCCCGAACAGGGTTGGGATGTTGCGCAAATGCTGACGCAATTGTCATTGAAGGCACGATTACCCGCGGATGCATGGAAGGAGGGGGCTAGCTTTTTAGTTTTTCAGGCGGATGTTTTTGGTGAGAAAGAGAAATGAAGTACGCCCGGGGCTTGCTTATATTCAGTTACGGTCTTTTTTCAATCGCCGCCCAGACCCTGCTTTTTCGGGAATTCATCACCACCTTCGAAGGCAACGATATCAGCATCGGCATATTCTTCGGCTCATGGTTCGTGTGGGTCGGCTTAGGGGCGCTGCTTGTTTACAGGGCGAAAAGTTTTGCCCGGTTCCTATTGCAGAACATTGAACTTTTATTCCTGGCTTATATCCCGGCTTTTATTCTTCAATTGATATTGATTATCCAGGCGCGGGAAATCGCCGGGATCGAATCATATACGTTATGGTCTGTATGGTCGATGCTTCTTTCGGCGATTATAATAAATGCTCCCGTTAGCTTAGTTACCGGACTGCTTTTTCCAACGGCCTGCCGATGGATCGGCTCGAGTCCGGCTCAGCAGGATAAAGGACTTGCCGTCTCAGGAGTATATATTCTGGAAGCGACGGGGAGCTTTATCGGGGGGCTTGGTGTCACCATCTTTTTGGGTTTTGGCGCGAGTATGGTAAGGATTTTTTTTATACTTGTTTTTATATTAGCTTCGTCGATTCTGGCCGTACAGTTTGCTGCATTTCATAAAAAACATGCTTTTCGTGCTAAAACTTCCTTAATGCAGGGAATAGCATTTGTTTTGTCCTTTTTAATTCCTATTGCCATATGTTTTTGCCTCTTTTTCCATATAGACCGGGAATTATCAAATTATACGAGAGTAATCAAATGGACGAAGCTGCTTCCGAAAGATGCATTTGTCGGCTCATTCCAGACGGCCCAGGCCGAATATTTATACGGTGTATATAATGACCAGTGGGTTGCAATAAGAGATGGCAGTGTAGTTGAGACATTGCCTGATGAAAGCTCCGCCGGACAAATTGCGGCGATAAGTTTGTCTCAGAAACCAGATGCAAAACAAGTCCTGGTCATCGGTTCAGGATTGGGACTTTGCTATAAGTTTCTGGACCTGCCGCAGATAGAAGGAGTCACCTGGTCTTATTATGATAGTGAATATGTAAACAAAGTTGAAAAATTTATTCCGGAAGAACTAAGAATAACCGACTCAAGATTGCATGTTCTTGATGAGGATATTCGCTCTTTTTTATCGGGTAGGCAGCGCTCGTTTGATATTGTGATTCTCAACCTGCCGGATGCCGTCAATTCGGTTCTGAATCGATATTACACTCTTGAATTTTACGATATGATAAAAAAGTCACTTCAACCTGACGGTATTTTAGCAATTCGGCTCACGGGCGGAGAGAATATTATGGGCACTGAGCTGGTCAATCTCGGCGCCTCGACGAAACTCACACTTGGGAAAGTTTTTTCACAGTTTGTCCTAACGCCCGGTGAGGAAACATGGTTTATTGCTTCCGACTCAGACAAGCTTACAGGCGATCCTGCTGTTTTGCGAGACCGTTTTGCTTCAATCAAAGATGCGGGTGAAGTGTTTTCGCCACAGGCCTTATTATCAATTTATTTACCTGATCGCGCAGAGAACGCGATGAAGAACTATGCTTCTGCTGACTTGCCCGAGAACTTGCTGATAAACCGTGACGATAGACCACTAACGCATTTATACAGTTTGTTGCTTATGGCAAAACAGTCAGGGATGCCATTGGTTCGATTCATAAAAATCCTCGTCATATCCGGACCGCTGGTATTTTTCATCCCTGTAATTGTATTAATGATCTTGCGGTTTTTTTATATGTGGTCGTTTCCGAATCGAACGTCAGGGATCGAAAGACGGGAAACGAGCTTTGACAGCTCGTTTTTGGTTTTTTCCGCCGGCTGGGTTGGAATTGGAGTGATGATTGTTCTGATGTACATATATCAGACACGATTTGGTTCGTTATATCTGTATATCGGGATTATTTCATCCTTGTTTATGGTGGGATTGACGGTCGGAGCGATTCTGATTTCATTTATTTTGAAGCGAATCTCAAGTCCTGTTTCGGGCTTGAAGCTTTACAATAAACTATTATTTGCGGTCATAATTGTTCAGATAGTAATTCTTGTTTCAATTGCTTTCCGGCACATTGAACAATCGGGCCGGACGGATCAAACTAAGATCCTTTTTGTGGAACCAACACACCTGATTTTCGCAGCGGCATTTTTTATCTGTGGTTTATGCAGCGGCTGCTATTTTCCTGTTGCCGCAGGCCGGCTTGCTCATATAGGTTATGAGTCGGGTATGGCCGGCAGCAAGCTTGAAACCGCCGACCATATCGGCGCATCGGCGGGGGGGATGGTGACAAGCCTTGCTCTTGTTCCAGTGCTTGGGACCAGAGTAACATTGTTTGTATTTATTGCGTTAGTATTTGCCAATGTGCCGCCAGCATTGGTGAAAATGTTTAAGGGCGAAAAATTTCCAGCTGGTAAAGGTATTTTTGAATTTCGAAGGCTCGGTTATATTCTTTTTGGTATTGCGGCAACAATCGTTGTTTGTTCGAATCTGCTTGTCGAAGCGGCCGGACGTCTGAAACCGACTCTACCGGAGAACGCAGCTAAGGCTTTGGCCGGACAATTGGAGATTGTGGATGTTTCCACCGATTATTCTGAGAGTAGTGGGACAGTAAAATATTTCAAGGTTATTGGAGATGATGGGACTCTTGCAGGATATATCTTCAGTTCCCAAGACCTGGCGCCGGAAATTCGCGGATTCGGAGGTAAAATAAACCTTGTCGTATATGTCGATACCAACGGCAGATTAATCGATTTCCTCATTATCAGCTCGAATGAAACACCTTCATATTTGGAGCTTCTTACACAGTGGCGTGACTCTTTGAAGGAACATTTGCTCTTTGATTCCGAATCCTTTACCGATGTCGATACGGTGACAGGTGCAACTATAAGCTCGAATGCTATTCTTTCCGCACTAAAAACTTCCGGCGACAGATTTGCCGGGGAAATTCTTGGGAAAAGTTTACAAAAACAGGGCCAAGAAAAAATGAAATGGGCCAAATATCTGCCGAACACGAATGGGATATATTTAATTGTCATTTTAGTTATGACCCTAATCGTGATTTATTTTGGTGGATTCTGGAGCAGATTGTCGGTGCTTATATTTAATCTTGTTATCGGCGGCATTTGGCTTAATGCCCAATATTCCTCCGAACAAATTGCTTCTATATTATCCTTGCATATTCCTGCTATAGGTTTATCCGGCACGTTTCTTTTGGCAGCCGGAATACCCTTTGTGGTTATATTGTGCGGTAATATTTATTGTGGTTATATTTGCCCTTTTGGTGCGATGCAGGAATTGCTTGGTTATCTTATACCTCGCAGATTCAAAAAAACTCTTACTGTCGAGACTATGCGAAAGGCGAGATTTTTCAAGTATATCATTCTTTTTGTATTGATTTCAGTCTTCTTCATATCGAGAAACCGAACGACTCTGGCGGAGGACCCATTGATTTCATTTTTTAGCTTTCGATTTATTAAAGCCGGTTTTTATTCGGTAATTATTTTTATCATAGTGGCGGCTTTGGCAGGTTCGATTTTTTATACCCGCTTCTGGTGCCGTTACCTGTGTCCGGCGGGAGCCTTTCTATCATTGCTGAATAATCTGGCAATATTCAAGCGATATCTCCCGGAGAAAAGATTCGGAAAATGTGAGTTTGGTCTGACCCCGGTGGATAATATGGATTGCCTGTATTGCGACAAGTGCCGTTATGAATCGCAAAAAGCTCCGGTTAAAAAACATGTGTCGCTCACCGGAGATGTATCAGCAATATTCTGGAATAAATCTTTACTGATAGCGGTGGTTGTAACGGCCGGATTTTTGTCCTTCGTATCTCTTAGAAGGTTTTCGCAGGTTGTTTCGGTTAGCTTCGAGCGACCAGTAGTTTCGTCATTTTCCGGTGGACAGCCACGAGATGTTGATGTGCAGCATGTTCGAAATAAGATTGCGGAAAATAAGCTCTCCGACAAGGAAGCGGATTTTTACAAAAAGATCGATTAATATCCATTCTTTATTATTCGGAAACGGTATCTCTTATTAGCTGGAACTGCAAATCGAATACGGTCCTCAACTGTTGATTGGGAACGACGTCACCGGTGACACCCATAAAAGCATCCGCAAATCGAGAGCCGAATCCGATAACGGTTACGGTTCCCTTACC
>CAYVXS010000212.1:0-5854 GCA_964454885.1 uncultured Pirellulales bacterium | reverse complement strand
TGTCAAGCTCGCCCTGCAGCTCGATAACAGTGACATTGTTATAATCCTGAATCTTGACTTTCATCTTATTAGCATCTCCACAGCCGCAGTGCCGTATTCCGAAGAGGCTCTATTATGGTTAATTTCCTCTAAACCGTCCCTGATGCTGTCCCAGAGTTTATAGACATCACTGTCGAGGAAAATCCTTCCGATTTTTTCATCGAACTGCGAACCTAATCCTCTTTCTATCTCGGCGATTGCCTGTTCTATTGTCATTGCGTCTCTGTATGTCCGCTTCGATGTCATTGCATCGAAGGAATCCGCCAACCCGACAATTTTGCCTGTCAGCGGTATTTGCTCGCCGGATAAACCGTTAGGATAACCTTTCCCATCGACTCGCTCGTGGTGGCATAAAACACCCGGTACGATTTCACGCATCTGTTTTATTTCGCGTAAAATGCCTGCGCCAATAGAAGGATGTAGTTTTATCCGGGAGAATTCCTGTTCGGTAAGCTTGCCTGTTTTACGCAGAACGGCCTCATCAATTCCAATTTTACCTATATCATGCAGCAAACCTGCCAGGTATATTTCGTGTATTTTTTCCTCATCCAGAGGTTCCCGCTCGGAGAGCTTTTCCGCGATCCATCTGGAAATAAACGCGACTCTTTCGGAATGGCCGTGCGTGTACTTATCTTTGGCATCGATACTGTTTGTCAATGCCCTTAGTGAGCCAATGAACAGTTCTTTTAGGTCCTTAAATAATCTGCCGTTCTCGATAAAAACCGCACAGCCGCTGGCCACCGAATTAAACAGTTTTACATCAGTACTGTCGAAGTCCTGCTTGCCGATCCTGTTTATAGCAACCATTAGCCCTATTATATAGCTGTCGTTTTGGATTCTGCCGGTAACGTTGGATTCTGCTTTTTCCTTCCCACATAGAGGCACTGCGATAATATTTTTTATGTTTTCCGACCAGCTATATCTGAAAGGCGAATCCACCTCACTGTCGAGCAATGCTTCTTTACCGCTGTTTATTTCATCTGTCATTCGGCTGTGTAAAACGGCTGCCATTTGTTCATCAATGTCTATTAATCCGGAACCGGCGGCTACAACCAACTGTTGTTCGTCCTCGATGGTTTTTTCCAGTAAGATTGCTATACCTTCGACGAAAATAATTTCCGTCAGGCTGTCACATGCCATTTGAAGAAAGTTGGAATCCGCTTCGGTGACTCTCATGTTTGTGCTTATTTTGTGGAGCAGCACTAATTCTTCATAGACCCTTGCCAGTTCCGTACCGATCATCTCAATTTGTTCTTCGGCTTTTGTCTTGTTTTGAAATTGTTCTGCGAAAAGCCCGAGTATTTCCACAAAATGATTGTTTCCGACCTGGTCCGGCGAAAGTTGACCTATGTCGATCATGGCCGTACCGAGTGGTTCCGGTTGTTGATTGTTAAACCGGAAAGAATTGAGAGCAACTGCTATGACGAGATTTCCGTCATGAAACTGCCTTACCTGCGAACAGGTGCGTTTGGAATAATCAGTCTGGTCGTTATGATCTAAAACCTGCCGGCCATATTTTTTGAGCTGTTCGGGGTCGCTCTTGAATTTGTCGCTCTCGTAAAGTAATGCAAGTTCACCATCCGTGTTATAAAATGCAAAGTTTACGCCATAGTTGTTTATTCTACCTCCGAACTTCTCAAGTTCGTGCAATTCCGAGGAATTTATACTTTTTCTGATTATGTCCACCATATTTTTTGTACAGATAAGTCGATTTCTTAAAGACTATTTCAATGTTGTTCTGCTTAATCAATTACTGTTCGCCATTTCTTTCTGATATAAAATATCTTCGATATTACTCAGCAATTCCCTCGGGCTGAAAGGCTTGCTTAAGCAATTTGATATTTTAAGCTGCTCCTGTTTCTCTTTCGGAATCGCAAAACTTCTTGCAGTTAACATAATTATCGGTATGTTTTTTGTATCTTCATTTTGCCGCAGTTTTTCCACCAGCTCCATGCCTGTCATGGTCGGCATTTGGAAATCCGTTACAATTATGTCCGGTTTATTCCTGCAGACATACTCGTAAGCTTCTGCACCATTATTTGCTGTTTCGACTTCGTAACCGTTGTTTCGCAGCTTGATTGCTACGACATGAACAATGTGTATCTCGTCATCTACAACTAAAACTCTTTTGCCCGTCATTATTTTACCTCCACCAAAGTTAATATGGAGTGCACAGGATATGACACTCTTTGGTTATAAACGTTTCTTAAGATACTCCGACCGGCTGTAGTTTTGCCAAAGGCAGCTCAAAACCGAATGTGCTGCCCTTTCCGACCTGACTTTTAACAAACACCCGGCCGTTATGTACTTTTTCGATTATTTGTTTAACAAGATTAAGACCGAGGCCGGTTCCTTTGGCCTGTTTTGTGTTGGCCCCTACTCTGTAATATTTGTCAAAAACATGTTCGATTTCATCTTCCGGAATACCAACTCCCGTGTCGGTTACATTAACTCGTATCACCTCGAGAATATCATCGATCTCGGTTTCAATTTTCACCGAGCCTCCCGGCCGCGTGTACTTGACGGCATTGCTCAGCAAATTAATGATGACCTGTGAAATCATGTCCCTGTCGGCTAAAACCCGGTCGAACACGATAGGTTTTTGTCCCGTGACTTCGATATCCTTTTCTTCGGCGTAGCTTTTTATCATTTGTAACTGTTCTTCTATAAGGATCGTTAAACTTATCGGTTCTTTGTTTACCTTTATCAGACCGGATTCGATACGCGAGGTATTGAGGATATCCTCTATGAGCCGGTTAAGCCTGTTGGCCTGATTTTGAATAATTGAATAAAATTCTTTTCTTGTTTCTTCGTCCTCGGCTTCGCCGTCGGCTAACATTTCCGAATAGGCTGTTATGGAAGCGAGCGGTGTTTTCAGCTCATGTGATACATGACTGACAAAGTCATTCTTTAACCTGGATATTTCTTTTTCACGTGTTATATCGTGCAACACCATAACCGCACCGCAAACCTGACGGTTTTGATCGTAAATACACGAAACGATGCAATCATAAGTCCTCGATAATTCGCCTTTGGAAAATTCAATTTCGCGTTTTATTGCCTGTTCCCTGCTTTGTCTGCTGTGCCTCAGAAAATCCAGAAACTCACTATATTCTTCGCCTATCAGTTCTCTTATATATTTATGCTGTGAGTTCTTGAACTCGAACTTGAAAAGTTCTTCCGCCGCCTCATTTGCCATTAACAGTTTGTCAAATTCGTCAATGACGAGCACGGCATCGCGAATGCTGTATATGATCGCTTCGGTGTTCTTTTCACGTCTTCGTGAAAGTTGAACCTGAATCTGAAGCTCTTTGATTTTATTTTCATACTCTGTAATACGCGAGGCACAACCGTCGATACGCTCACGGATTGCCTCGCAAAATTGTTTTGTTTTTTTCGCACTTATCGGAATGAACAACCTCCTGGCGGTATCGGTGGAAGTTATACTGTTGTCTTTAAGGAGCCTGGCTATGGACGTGATTGCCCCGGCCAATCTTAGCCAGCACCACCCGAGCAAAATCACGCCCACAGCCCCAGCAACGTAACTCACCGACACAACAAAATCCAATTGCTGTGCGTGACCGGTGAATTGCCGATTATCATCCGCACCATAGTTCTGTCCTTCGGCGGGGGCTCCGATAAACAGACTGCACGTCACGATTAACGCGACCGTAGCATATAAGCTTCTTGATAATCTCACAACAACGGCTCCAAATTTCTAAAACTCAAGGTTGCAGTTATATCTCCAGCAGGGATTTATCTTCTTTGCCAGTTAGAAGCCTCTTGCTGGTCGATAGAGTCTGATGTAATTCTTTCCAGCCTTTGAAATTCATCAGGGTTCGACTCGGAGATAATTCTTTCTTTAAGTCTTGTCGCTTCGAGATATGACGGACGAAGCTTAAGAGCTGTTTGCAGCTTCTTCATAGCGCCTATACTATCACCTTCGATGTATAGCTGAGCGGCCTGCGCGTAGTTGTCTTCAGCCAGTCTTGCCCTGCTTGTCCACTGAAGCTCGTGCTTTGCACCAAATCTCTTCCGACTAACGTCTTCCACCCTGTCGTCACTGTTTGCTTCTTCCGGAACATCGATAATATGAGGAGTCAGAAGAACGATTACTTCCTGACGTGTCATGGATTCTGAAGTTCCTCTGAACACCACTCCAATAAGAGGCAAATCACCCAATAATGGAATCTGGCTCCTATTTGAAACGATAACATCTCTGAATAGTCCACCGATGACAACTGTCTCACCGTCTTTGACTATTATGTTAGTCGCCAGTTCGGTTGAGAATTCGTCGGGAATGTCATTGGCTTTCAAACTTCCGGAACTATCCTTGGGATGGATGTCCATTCTTATATAGCCGTCATCGCCGATATAAGGCCTGAAAGACAGCTTTGTACCCGTATCGAGGAACTCAACCTGCTGGGTCGTCGAAGTTTGTGTTTGAGTCGTCTGAGATTCATAACCAATCTTCGTACCGATGTAAACCTGTCCAAGCTGCTTGTTTACTGCAAGAATCTTGGGATTTGCAAGAACTGTCGTATCGGTGACTTCCTCTAAAGCGGTTATAAAAGCCGCCAGATCACCGCTTGTGACGCCGATTCTCAATCCACTGCCGCCCGCGTTTGCAAAACCGGTAACTTCTATGGGTGTGCCGTTAATAGTTCCCTGACCAAGCTGACCAATCTGGCCGATAGGTGTTTGTGTCGAAACAGCTGAATTATACGCATCAGCGGCACTTCCCTGGGTACCATTTAAATGGACACCGGCAAGCAGGTTTAAATCGACTCCGAGTTCCATTCCCTCGTTTAATGTAGCACTTAGAATGGTAGCTTCGACCAGTACCTGCCGGGGACGAATATCCAGCTTTTTCAGCAGTTTTTCCGCCTCGGCGAGATTCTCCGGATAGTCCTGGATGACAATCATGTCATTCAACGCCATCGTATCTCCGCCGCCGGAACCTGTGGTGATAGATTCACCGGTGGTTCCTACTGTCTCGGCGGGAGAACTGGCTTGAATATTACCGGTTTCACTCAGTACCGGGTTAATAAGTTTTACCGCTTCAGTAGCACTGAGATAGTAAAGAGTAAAAACCTTGTATATTCTTCGTTCCGGGGCCTCCTTGATCTTTTTATATTCTTCCTTGGTGTACACTTTAATCAGGTTTCCCTTCGCCTCATATACGAAGGCTTCACCTAAAATAGCATCCATTGCTTCTTCGAAGGTCACATCCCTTAGGCTTCTGAAAGCCAGTTGTCCGTCAACACTCGTCGAAGGTACGATATTTTTATTACACATACTACCGAGCATTGCCAGGGCTTTGCGTATTCCGAAATCCTCTTCCCAGTTGAATATCGGGATTCTGCCGCCCTCGGGGACACTTGTAACGCTGGCTTCCGCAGGACTGGTACTTGCTCCGGTTCCTGCTACAGCCGAACTTTGCCCGAAGCTGCATAAAATAATTACCGCCATAAGAGCCGGTACAAAGCCCCTCATAAATAATCTGTTAGTCTTTTTGTTTCTTACATAACACATAATTTGGCTCCTTTTCTTTCTTGTCTTTGACATTTTAATTACTTGTTGATTTCAATTTCACGTCTGAGTTTCAACTTTACTTCCGCTTCCGAACAACTAATGACAACCGCATTCTCTTCTATTGCAACTACTTCACATTCGTATTCGTTAACTCCGTCTTTGATGAGCAGTTTATCCCCGACCGAGTGCACCTTATTATTTATAAAGGCCTTGGCGTTATCGCCCACCACTATTGCTTCCAGCTTGATATTCTCTACAACTTTTCTAATAACTTCCTCTC
>CAYVXS010000211.1:0-5866 GCA_964454885.1 uncultured Pirellulales bacterium | reverse complement strand
ACTGACCGTAAAGATAAAGCATGTTACCAGGACCGGAGCCTTTGTAGAGATCGAGCCTGGAATCGACGGCATGATTCACATATCCGATTTAAGCTGGACAAGAAAACACAGCCATCCCGCCGAGGCGCTGCAAAAAGGTCAGGATGTAAAATGTATTGTTCTCGAAGTTAACGAGGAAAAACGCAGAATATCGCTCGGAATCAAACAAATGACCGAGGATCCATGGATCCGAGCTATCCCGGAAAAATATATCCCGGGTCATATCATCAAGGGCAAAGTGGCAAAAATAACAAACTTCGGTGCTTTTGTGGAACTTGAAAAAGATCTGGAAGGGCTTTTACATATTTCCGAGCTGGCGGACCATAAGGTAGATAAACCTCAGGATGTTGTGAAAGTAGGTGACGAGATAGAAGTAAAAATTCTGAAAGTCGATACAGATGCACGTAAAATCGGCTTAAGTCTTCGCAGGGTCCAGTGGGCGGCCGAAGACCAGGAAAAGGAACCACCTCAGCCAAGAACACCCTCCGGACCCGAAAAAGTTCTCTCCGATGCTGATGTCGAGCAATTAACTAAAGCCCGACAGCAAAAAAATACTGATGAACAACAAGAGCAGGACAATCAACAAAGCGAAGAATCTTCCGAACAAGTTGAAGATGCACCTGAGGCAAATAATGAAGATGAAGAAGTTCCCGGCTCACAGATTGAAAGTGAAAATGTAAATCCTGAAGAAAGCTCACAGGCAGATCAGGAAGCCGGCGAAGAAGAAAACAAGAATTAAACATAATAACAGTAACGATTAAGGATAAATCAGGCAGCTTAACACTGAGAAAAAAATCTGTCAAAAATCCTTGATTTCAGCAAAACAATACAAGCAAAGGCACATAACATCTTTTAACATAAGCAGTTATGTGCCTTTTTTGTATATCACAACAAACAGCTCTTACCCTACCATATTATTCTTGACGTAAGTATAGGTAATATGGTAAAAATAAATAAGTAAAAAAGGAAGGCTTTTCATGTTATTTTGCTTTCCTACATATTGAGATATCCATAGTTCCTGGGCAAGCACCTAACGTTAGGTGTAGGAATGGGCTGGAAAGGGAATAATATATTTCCAAAAAAAGCCCAAAATATGGATTCCCGCAAGGAAGTAAAAAACACCAGACCCAAAAAACAGGGTATGGTCAGGTTCTTTGTAGATTTTCGAAGGTTGTTCAAGACAAGAACTACCGGATGTATTATCTTTGCGCTCTTGTTCAAAACAGCCTATGTTTTTGGCTTATAGCCAAAGGAGAGAGAGAGTATATCCATATAAATTAGGAGAAGGGTATGATGATGTTAAAGAGATTCATGCCGATGGTTCTGGTATTGGCGTTGAGCCTGGCTTTGCCGGTTAATGCTACATACAATATCATCTGGGTCTCAGAAGAAATCGACAATGACGGCGATGGTGTCATGGACGATCAGGGTTGGATTGACCTTCTTACTTCTCAGGGATATTCCGTAGATGTTCAACGAAACTACTGGCAGACTCTCGACGAAGAAAAGATAAATACTTTGAACAATGCGGATCTGGTAATCATAAGCAGCTCCTGTGCAAGTGAGAATTATGTAAATGGGGACGAAACAAGTCAGTGGAACTCAGTCACGGCACCTATGATACTTACAAACACTTACCTTGCCGAGAGCGACAGTTGGAGCTGGATAAATTCCACTACTCTGATAGAAGATATGGGCGCTCCTATGATGGATATCGTTGACGGCAGCCATCCTATTTTTGCCAACCTCCTGATTGACGTTCTGGATGAATCCGTAGGTTCGGGAAATACTACTTTTCCCGATACTATCGACGTCGGTAATGGTGAATTGATTGCCACCGCAGCAGAAATTGATGCTGCATGGATTGCTGAATGGCAGCAGGGACAAGAGAATTACGACGGAGCGGGCCAGTATGCGGGAGGTCACCGGATATTCTTTGTTGCCGGCTCAAATGCAAGCGACGGTGCTCCCCAGGGAGCATATAACCTCACCACACAGGGTGAAGCGATATTTCTTGGTACAGTGGCTTATATGGTTCCGGAGCCGGCTACGATAGCTTTACTGGGTCTCGGTGGATTTATATTGTTAAAAAGAAGAAAAATACGATCCTGATACTCGAACTGATTTTCGGCTGATATGACGAGTAATATAACAGGTACATAACAAGGTAAAAATACCTTAATTAATTGTATTTTGAAGCATAAATACAGGTAATTATAAAAACATAAGCGGCAATAGAGGAATCCAATCCTTGTGAAAACATCGAAAATTGGTAAGTATTACCGCTATTGGTCTGCTTTAATTTGAACCTGCCGTGCAGGAATTACAACTCACCAGATATATGATATAGGTAATTATAACGTCCTATATCATCAAGCGTATAAAAGGTTCCCTCCGGTTTGATCCTGACAATTTAAGCATTTTTCCTCCATCAAACGATAACCTTTGTTAAAATTCATCTAAAAAATTCATAAAAATATGTATGAACCGGGATTATCTGGTATCTATATTATAAAGGCATGAAGGCGAAAAAGAAACAAAACGAAGCGATTTTGGTTTGTTTGGCCCAGCGGGGTGATAAAGAAGCTCTGCAACAGTTGTTTATCCGCAACTGGACGTGGCTCAAAGGGCTGGTTTACAGCGTAGTTGGCCGGGCCGATCAGATCGACGATGTTTTGCAGGATGTTTGTGTCCGGGTAATAAGAAAAATCGACTTGCTTCGTGAACCCGAACGTTTTCGACCATGGCTGGCTGTCCTGACCCGGCGGGAAGCCCTTAAAAGCCGCCAGCGCAGGGCAAAACAGCCGATGCAGCTTCAGGATGAATTCGCCGAGCTGACCGGCGACGAAAAGGCCCGGCAGTCGTATGAGAGTATGGAACAAAAGGAATTGTATGGGCAGATTATTGGAGCAATACGGTTGCTGCCTGAAAAATATCGACAGGTTTTTATGCTTCAGCATTCGGGCGATTTAACATATGGGCAAATCGCAGAGATACTCGATATACCCATCACAACGGTTCAGATCCGGCTCGTCCGGGCAAGAAGAATGATATACAACACAGTTACAAACAAAGATAGTAAGAAGGTTTGGGGAAAATGAATATGAATCAGGAAATGCTCGAAATTTTGATCGGAAAATATCTCGACGGCGAGATAACACCCAGCGAACAACAGATACTGGAAACACAGCTAAATAAAGACCCACAATCTGAAATGCTTCTTCGGCAATTTCAGGATCTGCACGAGCGCAGCTCTGAGGTCGTAACCTCAGAGCTTCTCGGGCAGGGAAAAACTCCCGAAGAAATTTTTGCCCTGGCATATCAGCGGCAGTCTAAAAATCCCTTTACAAAAATCACCGCATATCGCGGCCATATTCGCTTTGTCACGGGTGTAGCTGCCGGACTGATAATAGGTCTTGCCCTGCATTTCGTTTTACCCAATGCACCAATAACTCAGAATGAATCTAATAACCAATATGCAACAGCGTCGAATACGAACAACCAGGCTGACCCTCAAACGCAAAGGTTGCCACAATACCTGACAAATTCCGCCGCAAATGTCACTCGAAACGTGGACTGGTACAATTTCACAGATAAAAACGGAAATCAGTGGCTCGTCGAGGGACTCAGTGAAAACAAAGTAAGGCCGGCGGTATATGACGGACAAATATAGCATGATAAAAAAATCTGTTTGAAAGGATAAAAAAATGAAAACCAGGAATATTACCTTATTCATTTCTACGGCTCTGCTCCTGGCAGGGATCGCCTTCGGTGCAGAGTCAGATAATACCCAACCCTATCTCGGAGTGCTTCTGGATAAGACTCCCCTGCCGGAGTTACT
The DNA here is from genome assembly GCA_964454885.1 of uncultured Pirellulales bacterium. Taxonomy (GTDB): domain Bacteria; phylum Planctomycetota; class Phycisphaerae; order Sedimentisphaerales; family Anaerobacaceae; genus JAFGPS01. The sequence goes on along the minus strand of CAYVXS010000211.1, from coordinate 1,986 downwards.
TACCATACATCTCGGACTGTCACCGGGACAGGGTGTCAGGATAAGAAATATACAAAACAACAGCCCCGCCGAGGAAACCGGTCTCGAAAGAGACGACATTATTATTCGCATAGGAGATAAAGACATCTACAAATATGAAAGTATTGTCTTGACGGTGCAGGAGGCACGAGTAGGAGATGAAATTACATTAGAGGTTATACATTTAGGCAAGCATAAAACCGTAACAGTAAAACTTGCCGCCGCCAAAGGCGAACCGGAGTGGAAGTACCCTCTCGAACCGGAAGCCGAGCAGATATGGAATCCGAGGAAATTCTTCACGTGGAATCCCCAAGAACAGAAATGGATTGAGATACTGACGGACGATCTGCCGCAGGGACTGGATATTACAAAATTCTTCAAAGAGCAATATAAAACTACGAATCCAGACGGCGGTTCAATTACAATCGAGGGCAATCCGAACGACGAAGATTCGAAAATAATAATTCAGGACGGCGACGCCAGATTTGAAACTTCGGCAAAAGAAATTGACAAGCTGCCTGAAAAATACCGCGATGCCGCCGAGAAAGCACTTAAAAATGCTCAGGAAAAATTATCAGAAGGCTACTTTACGAATCCACCGGAACCTCCGATTGATTTCGATAAGCTCATCCAGCAGCCGAATATTAAAATCAATCCTTCGGAACCGTTGATTCAGCAGGACAAACAGACATTAGATAAAATCCAGGAACAAATGAGCCAGCTGCTCGATCGGATCAAGGAGCTTGAAAAAAGCCAGAGCGAACTGCTGGACCGTTTATCAGAAAAAAAGGTATCTTAAACAATCAGGAACAGAAAAAAACCATTTTCATTTTATAGTATGGGCATAAAAATAATAAATCAGTTTCTTCCACCTAACATCTTTTTGCCGCGCAAAATGTGATAATAGTGCTGTGCGAAACGGTGTGCCTCATCACGCACGTATTGCAGAAGCTTACGGGCAGGCGAATGGGCAGCTAACTTCAGAGGTTGGCTGCCCTTTTGTATATAAATGTCCTCCTGCTTCTTTGCGATTGAGGCGATTTTTACCTGCGGCGCCTTCAATCCTTCAAGGGCTTTTTCGGCGGCCCTCAAATGGCCCAGTCCCCCGTCAATTAAAATCAGGTCCGGCCAAAGCTCTTCACCTTTCTGGGCGTACTTATATCTGCGCCTGACCACCTCGGCTATCATCGCATAATCGTCGATTCCCTTAACTGTTTTGATTTTGAATCTGCGATAGCCGTTCTTAAAAGGTTTGCCGTCTATGAATTTTACCAACGAGCCGACCGCTTCCGCTCCGGCGATATTGGCAATATCGATTCCCTCGATAATCCGGATAGGCTCGGGCGATTCCAAAATCTCGCGAAGTTTTGTAAGAGCTTCCGACGGGTCGGCTGCAAAAACTTCCGGCTGGACATGCTCATCCGGCGTGCCCCGCTGGTCCAGCCGTTCAATCAGACGAATCCGGTCGCGAAACATCGCCGCTTTTTCATACTCGAACGACTCGGATGCCTCTGCCATCTGTTTTCTCAACTGCCGCAGGATAGTCGAACGCTTCGAGCGAAGGAACTTTACAAGGTCTTTGATTATTCTTTTGTATTCCTGTTTGTCGATTTTCTCCGCGCATGGTGCGGTGCATTGCCTGATGCTGAATAAAAGACAGGGGCGAAAGAACCTGCGTTTGGAATCGTCTTGCTTTATTTCCAGCTTGCACGTTCGGAATCGAAAAATTTTCTGCAACACAACAAGGACGCTGCGCAGGTCTTTGACCGCGGTGAATGGTCCGAACAACCTGCTGCCCCGAGGCTTCGGTTTTCGTGTTATATACACTCCGGGAAAATCTTCGCCGGTCGTAATTTCCAGATAGGGGAAAGTCTTATTATCGACAAGGTCGGTATTATACGGCGGGCGGATATCCTTGATTAACCTGGCCTCCTGCAAAACGGCGTCAACTTCGTTCGGACTTTCCAA
>CAYVXS010000210.1:1958-5887 GCA_964454885.1 uncultured Pirellulales bacterium | reverse complement strand
TTAAGAAGGTTAGGCTTGAAATAGCGGTTAATGAGGACTTCGTGAAAAAAACCATCGACGCAATCATCGAAGGTGCGCGAACGGGAGTGATTGGTGACGGCAAGATATTTGTTATTGATCTGCCGGAATGCATCAGAATTCGTACAGGTGAACGCGGCAGTAAAGCAATTGGCTGAAAATTAGCTGATCGATCTCGCCGGAATGGATTATTTCGGTGTCCTTCTCGGGCGGGTAATAGGCTGTGACTTTTAGAGGCCCGGTCTGTGGTTGAATACTACAATAATGTAGGTATTTTTAAATGACATCTACAATAATGTAGTGTTCGCGGGCGGTGGTGATGCAGAGTGATATGATTGTAACTGTTTTGTCTATAAATAGTTGAGAACTTTTTTTGGGAGGTTATCTAATTTGGTATATTATTTGTAATGAATATTACTGCCTGAGTTGTGTTGTATAGATATAACACAGCAGGAAGTAATATTGAAAAGCCCTAAATTGGAGACACTGAAGTAATGGTCAGAAAACCCAAAGGTAAAGCTCTGTCGTTATGCTTTTTGATTGCCTGCGCGATTATACTATCCGGTACGAATGCCTGGGCGTCGGAAAGTATTAATACTGCTGAAGAAGTCAAATCGGTGATAGATTCAGGCGATACGACCTGGATTCTGGTTAGTGCCGCTCTGGTTATGTTGATGACGCCTGGTCTGGCGTTTTTCTATGGGGGACTTGTTCGCCGGAAGAATATGTTGTCAGTACTCATGCAGTGCCTTATGATATTGTGCTTAGTGAGTTTGCAATGGGTATTGCTTGGGTATAGTTTATCGTTTGGGCCGGACAAAGGATCGATAATCGGCGGGCTTGAGTGGCTCGGTTTACGAGGTGTAGGGACGGCTCCGAATGCAGATTATGCTTCGACCATTCCGCATCAGGTGTTTATGATGTTTCAGATGATGTTTGCCGTGATAACACCGGCATTAATCATCGGGGCGTATGCAGAACGTATGAGGTTTTCCTCGTTTTGCGTTTTTACTTTATTATGGGCAACTTTTGTTTATGATCCAATAGCTCATTGGATATGGGGCGCTGGTGGTTTTTTGAAAAATGCAGGCGCAATGGATTTTGCAGGTGGTGCCGTAGTTCATATTAGTGCAGGTATGAGTTCTTTAGCAGCGGCACTTATACTTGGAAAACGTCAGGGTTTTCCTGAAAATGTTTCTCCGCCGCACTACTTGCCATTTGCCGTTCTTGGAGCAGGGCTTTTATGGTTCGGCTGGTTTGGTTTTAATGCCGGCAGCGCTCTTAAAGCAGGAGCCCTGGCGGGTAGTGCGTTTACTGCGACTCATATAGCCGGTGCTACTGCTGGAACGACCTGGTGTTTGCTGGATTGGCTCAAGTTTAAAAAGCCTACTACGTTAGGTATGATTACCGGTATGATTGCCGGCCTGGCTGCTGTTACTCCTGCTTCAGGATTTGTAACACCCGCAGGAGCTATTTGGATTGGATTAGGGGCAGGTATTTTGCCATGGATGGTTGTTACTTATTTGAAAACGAAGTTCAATTATGATGACACTCTTGATGCTTTCGGTGTTCATGGAATCGGTGGCATCTGGGGAGTTATCGCAACGGGTATCTGGGCTACGAAGGCGGTGAATCCGGATGGAGCAAATGGATTGTTGCATGGAAATCCTATGCAGTTATGGATACAAATTAAAATGGCGTTTATTGTAATTGTGTTTTCCTTTATAATCAGCGCAATTCTTCTTAAGTTTGTGGATCTTGTAATGACATTGCGAGTGAGTGAGCATGAAGAACGTATTGGTCTTGACCTCACTCAACATCGAGAAGGGGCATATACGCTGATTAGTTAGCGTGGAAAGGATACAATACTTTATGAAATATATCATTAGTATAATTCAACCTGACCGCCTCGACGATGTGCTTAAAAGATTGACGGAGAAGGAGATACACTTAGTAACGGTTTCGAGCGTGATTGGCAGAGGCCGACAGCAGGGAATTGCAGAAGTATATCGAAGCCATAAGGAGCCGGGGAACCTGTTGAAGAAAATAAAACTGGAGATAGCGATTAATGACGAATATGTCAAGCCGACTATCGAAGCGATTACGGGAGGCGCCAGATCCGGCAGCATCGGTGACGGGAAAATATTCGTTATGGACTTAAATGAGTGTATCAGGATTCGTACCGGTGAAACCGGCAATGAAGCTATAGGATAGTATTAAAGGAATATGTTTTTATTGATTGGTTAAATGTTACATTATTAAAAAATGAATTTAGTCCAGAGTTTTTTTATGAAAGGAAGTGGTAATGACACCGAAAGAATTTTATGATTTTGCAAAGAAAAATAATGCAAAAATGGTCGATCTCAAATTTGTTGACCTTTTAGGAACATGGCAGCACTGCACGTTTCCATTAGAGTTTCTGGACGAAAAAACTCTGAAGGAAGGTCTTGGTTTCGATGGTTCTTCTATTCGCGGATGGAAGCCGATTCACCAGTCAGATATGATGGCGGTTCCCGACCTGAGCACTGTGGTAATGGACCCGTTTTTCGCCAAACCTACTGTAAGCGTCCTTGCAGATGTTTTCGATCCGCTTACACGTGAAGAATATAATCGTGACCCTCGCAATATCGCAAAGAAGGCGGCTGAGTTTGCTAAAAGTACCGGATTGGCAGATACTGTTTATTACGGCCCTGAACCTGAATTCTTTATTTTCGACGAAGTCCGTTATGAACAGAATCAGCATACCGGAATGTACTCTATCGATTCATCGGAAGGGTCATGGAATACGGCCCGGTTCGAGGAGCCAAACCTCGGTTATAAGCCGAGTTATAAGGGTGGTTACTTCCCGGTAAGCCCGACCGATACTCAGCAGGACATCCGTACGGAAATGGTTGAGGAAATGCAGAAAGTCGGAATTGCTGTCGAGAAGCATCATCATGAAGTTGCTACCGGCGGCCAGGCGGAAATCGATATGGTTTACGCTCCGTTAGTAGAGCAGGCCGATAGGCTTATGTGGTACAAATACATCGTTAAAAACGTAGCAAAACGCCACGGTAAAACAGCCACGTTTATGCCCAAGCCGATTTTCCAGGACAATGGCTCCGGTATGCATACACACTTCTCGTTATGGAAGGACGGCAAAAACCTGTTTGCCGGCAAGGGTTATGCCGGGCTTTCAGACCTTGCTCTGCATGCGATTGCAGGACTTATCCACCATGCTCCGGCCATTCTGTCATTTGCTGCACCGACGACAAATTCGTATCGCCGACTTGTCCCGGGTTTCGAGGCGCCTGTTAACCTGTGTATGTCGGCTCGTAATCGCTCGGCTGCCTGTCGTATTCCGATGTATTCACCCAGTGAAAAATCCAAACGTGTAGAATTTCGCTGCCCGGATCCGACTTGCAACGGCTATCTTACTTTTGCTGCTATGCTTATGGCTGCAAACGACGGTATTAAACGTAAACTTGATCCGGGTGATCCTATGGATGTGGATGTTTTTGAGCTTTCGAAGGCAGAGCTGGCCAAAACAAAAAAGGCCCCAGGCTCACTGGCTGAAGCGATAGAGGCACTCAAAAAGGACCACAAATTTCTTACAGAAGGCGATGTTTTTACAGATGACTTTATCGAAACCTGGATTGGCTGGAAGAGTGAAAAAGAGATAGATGAGATGGCCCTAAGGCCGCATCCGTATGAGTTTCATCTGTACTACGATTCTTAATAGATACTTAAAAATTTCAGTTTAACATCTGAAATTTTTATAACAAGCTCTGGATAATGGTTTAGGCTTGCTTGCGGCTGACCTTTAATAGGCAGTTCCGTATAGCAAGCCTTTGCCTATAAAGGGGCTTTTTCTTACATCTACCATACATCAGCAGCGAACATTGGCATTATTTAACGATATTTAATGTCAT
>CAYVXS010000210.1:0-1948 GCA_964454885.1 uncultured Pirellulales bacterium | reverse complement strand
GTATTGTTATTATTAGTAATACTTGTGTTTCTTTCATATATACTTATACTTGATATAAGAGGAATGTGACTACCTTAATTTGAATATTAACGTATATTATTAGAAGATGAGAATTTTATAGAAAAGCAGTAGCTATTTTGATAGTAGTTGACGGCAAATGTAACTTGGCCATTAAAACAGAACAAAACGAAGATAATGGAATTTAAATTGAAAAATCAGGGATTATACGAGTCTCGGCGTGAGCACGATGCCTGTGGTATCGGTGCGGTAGTAAATATCTCGGGCAAACGAGAGCATTCGATTATTGAGCATGGCAAACAAATTCTGGTTAATCTTCATCACCGTGGAGCGGCCGGAGCCGATGAGACCACCGGAGACGGGGCCGGAATTCTCTTCCAGATTCCGCACGAGTTCTTTCACTCCGTATCGGGGGATCTGGGATTTTCAACGCCTGATGTTTCAACCTATGGTGTTGGTATGGTATTCGGTTCCAAAGACGAAAAAATCAGGGGGCAGTGCGAAGAAATACTCCAGGCTTCCGCGGGCTATTACGGCTTAAAAGTCCTGGGTTGGCGAGATGTGCCGACTTTGGGTGATTGCCTTGGAAAGATAGCGTTGGAATCGGAGCCTGTAATAAGGCAAATTTTTATAGATGGAGCCGGTCTTAAAGATGAGGCATTGGAAAGGCGTTTGTACCTGGTTCGAAGACGGGCTGAAAAATTAGTCGCGGAAAAACTCGGTGAACAGGGACAGGATTTTTATGTAACGTCACTGTCCTGCAGGACAATTTGCTATAAGGGTATGTTTATGGCCCGGCAGTTGTTCGAGTATTACCCCGACCTCGCGGATGAGCGGGTTGTTTCGGCTCTTGCAATTGTGCACCAGCGCTATAGCACAAACACGTTTCCGAGCTGGCGTCTCGCCCAGCCGTTTCGATGCATTGCCCATAACGGCGAGATAAACACGCTTAGCGGCAATCGGAACTGGTTGCGGGCACGCGAGACGGTAATGGTCAGCGAAGTTTTCGGTGAGGACCTCGGTGACTTATTGCCGGTTCTCAGACCCGAAATGAGTGACTCTGCATGTTTCGACAGCGTGCTGGAACTTCTGGTTCGCTCGGGCAGGAGTATGCCTCATTCCATGATGATGATGATTCCGGAAGCGTTCGGACCGAAATATCATATCAGCACGGACAAGCGAGCATTCTATGAATACCATTCGTCGATCATGGAGCCGTGGGACGGGCCTGCGGCTATGGTGTTTACCGACGGGCGGCTGATAGGCGGGACGCTTGACCGTAATGGTTTAAGACCCAGCCGCTACCTGGTTACAACCGACGGGCTGGCGGTGATAGCCAGTGAGGCGGGCGTGGTGGATTTTCCCCCCGAGAAAATTCGCAAAAAAGGGCGGCTCATGCCGGGACATATGTTTTTGATTGACATAGGTCAGGGACGGGAAATCTCGGACAATGAAATCAAAGGCAAGATTGCACGGCAAAGGCCCTATCGCAGATGGCTTGATGAGAACAGAATCGAGTTGCGAGGCTTGTTTGATACACCCAGGCTCGTTGAAAGTGACACGCGCACTATAGCTCAAAGGATGCGGGCGTTTGGTTATACAAGTGAAGAGCTTAAGATGATCCTGATACCAATGGCTGTTCACGGTCAGGAACCGGTCGGCTCGATGGGCAATGACACACCGCTGGCGGTTTTGTCCGACAGGCCCAAGCTTTTATTTAATTATTTCAAACAGCTTTTCGCCCAGGTGACCAATCCTGCGATTGATCCGCTCCGGGAAGGTCTGGTAATGAGCCTGATGATGTTTACAGGCAAAAAAAGGAATTTGTTAAGCGAAACACCTCAGCATTGCAGGCAGCTCAAGTTGCCGCATCCGGTTCTGACCAATGAAGATATCGAGCGGCTGCGTTCCGTCAGACGAGACGATTTCC
>CAYVXS010000209.1:0-5895 GCA_964454885.1 uncultured Pirellulales bacterium | reverse complement strand
TTATGATTCATCGGGCCGTTTTGGGTTCTTTCGAGCGTTTTATCGGCATTCTTATAGAACATTATGGTGCACATTTCCCGCTATGGCTTTCCCCTGAGCAGGTTAGGGTGCTTCCGATAAGCGAAAAAAGCAATGATTATGCGAAAACTATCGAAAATATATTATCAGAGGCCGGGATTCGCTGCAGCAGCGATTTTACAAATGAGAAAATCGGTGCCAAAATCGCCAGAACTCATACGGAAAAACTACCGTATATGCTGGTAGTAGGCCCAAAAGAGGCCGAATCAAAGACTGTCAATGTCAGGATTCAGGGACTTGCCGAGACCAAAACGGTGAGTATCGAGAGCTTTTTGGAGATGGCAAAACGCAAAATTGCCAAAAAAAATATTGATTTAGCATACTAAATTCTGTAGCTTATAGCTGTTAATGACAAAATAACTAATTGATGATTTCCTCTTTATAGAAAGGTAAGGTGGCGCACAATAAGTAAAATAGGATTAAGGATAAATGGAGGAATCCAGGCAAAAATCGTTCGACTGATTGACGGTGATAATAATCAAGTGGGCGTCGTAGATAGAGATGAGGCCCTGGCCATGGCACGCGAGAGCGGCCTTGACCTTGTCGAAGTCGCACCAACGAGCGATCCGCCGGTTTGTCGGTTAATGGATTATGGAAAATGGCTTTATGAGCAAAAGCGTAAGGTTCGCGAAGCTCACAAAAAAAACCTGCGACATGCATCGACACTCAAAGAAATCAGGTTAAAGCCCGAGACCGACAAGCATGATCTGGAAATTAAGGTCAAACATGGACGTGAATTTCTCGAGAAAGGGCACAAAGTTCAGTTCACCCTGTTCTTCCGGGGGCGTCAAATGTTGCATCGAGACCATGGCTATTCGGTACTGGAACAAATAACCGAATCAATGGATGATTTGGCAAGGATCGAAAGAACACCCAGAATGGCCGGAAGGCGTCTTACTGTACTTTTCGTACCGAAAAAGACTTCGTCGCCCGATAAAGAATCACAAAAAGAAAGCTGACGAGCAAATTAAGTCAGAGTATGATTAAAAATGTGGGGCTTTTTAAGGTGTAAATGCGGATATTCCGCATGAAACGGTTTTCCACATCAATCAGAAATTACGATATGGGATTTTGGAGTTTTTCGGCAAGTACTTCCGTACTTGGATATAACAGGTCTTTTTAAAGCCAGCCCCCGAAGGTATATACTATTTTTCTATTTTTTTTCAGTTTTTGCACTTCTGATATTGACCAGCGTCCACAAATAGCGTAAATTACTCCGTTTATACTTTTTCATTGTTTCTTGGAAAGATGCTTTTGAAGTTTATTAATATCAAATACGCTATATTGACGAGGATAAGTTAAATGCCTAAACAAAAGACCCACAAGGGTTTATTAAAAAGAGTAAAAATAACCTCATCCGGAAAAGTTAAATGCAGACATTCAGGCACCGGCCATCTTATGAGCAGCAAGAACGCTAAACGTCGAAGGCATTTAAGCAGTTCGACCGTTATAAAAAGTGCGAAGGCTCAAACCATCAAAATAGGACTCTGTAAGTAAAAGGAAACATCTATGCCAAGAATCAGAAAGGGTGCAGCAAGACACCAGGCAAAAAAACGAATCCTAAAAGCGGTCAAGGGCCATCGCGGAGCCGCGGGTCGGCAGTATAGACTTGCCAAAGAAGCATCTGTAAGGGCGGCAGTTAATGCCCGAATCGATCGCAAACGACGAAAAAGGGATTTTCGGGGTATGTGGATTATTCGATTAAGCGCGGCCTGTAAGCAGAGAGGAATAAAATACAGTCAGTTTATTAACGGCTGCAAAAAAGCTAAAATCGGCCTCAACAGAAAGATGCTGAGTGAAATCGCCATTGACGATCCCCAGGGTTTTGACGCTGTTGTAGAAGCTGCGAAAGCTGCGGGATAATCGTCGATAAACGCCTGTCTGTAATACTGCGGACAACTACACGCGATTAAGAAGGAAATGCTTGAACAATTCAAAAAAACCGGCAAAGATGCGCTGTCCGAATTGAGAAAAATCTCGGACATGTCAGTTCTTGAGCAATTCCGCATCAAATACCTGTCTCGAAAAGGGCGGATTACCCAAATGCTAAGTGAGATAGGTACTCTTCCCAGCGAACTGAAACCCGAAGCAGGGCAGCTGGCAAACAAAATAAAAAACGAGGTAACTAATGCTTTCGAGCAGCTTAAAAATACTCTCGTCAAATCACAGGAAGCGGGACGAAAAGAGCTGATAGACGTTACTCTGCCGGGGATACCTGTCAATATCGGCAAAAAGCATGTCATCAAGCAAACCCTGAGTGAATTGCTGGAAATATTCGGACGGATGGGCTTCGATGTCGCGTATGGACCTGAAGTAGAAGATGAATGGCATAACTTTATTGCCCTGAATATCGGGCCGGAACATCCGGCAAGAGATCCCGTGGACAATTTCTATATAGACGAGAAAACCCTGCTGCGCAGCCAGACCTCGACGATTCAGATTCGAGTGATGGAACATACTAAACCTCCTATTCGAATTGTTGCTCCGGGACGTGTTTATCGGCCGGACACCGTCGATGCGACACACATGTATATGTTTTACCAGCTCGAAGCGCTGGTCGTTGACGAAGATGTCACTATGGTGGATATGAAAACCACTATCCAGCAGTTTATTCATACTTTTTTCGGCCCGGAAACTCAATGGCGCTTCCGTCCGAGCTTCTTCCCGTTCACCGAGCCGAGCGCCGAAGTAGATTTGCTTCTCAAAGACAAGTCCGGCAAAGAAAGCTGGGTGGAGATGGGCGGCTGCGGCATGGTGGACCCGAACGTTTTTGATGCAGTCGGAATTGACAGCGAAAAATATACCGGCTGGGCATTCGGTTTCGGGATAGAGCGGCTCGCTATGCGAAAGTACGGGATTACGGACATTCGTTTGTTCTTCGAAAACGACCTGCGATTCCTGAAACAATTCTAATTTATCACCCGCGAATCTGTTAAAATTCGTTCCGGATCATCCTCTATAGGAACTTAGTGTTTAAATCAGGTCCGGCTATCGGCATAAGCTACGGGATTTTTCATTTTCAAAATCGGGAATTTATGGTTTATTATCAAAAACGAAATGCGCGGTATTATTTTGTATAAGAGGTGTAAAATGCAGAAGCACATCAAAAATATAATCCTGATGATATCATGCCTTGCTGCTTTATTTTGTTGTTGCTCGGCAAAAAAATACGAAAATTTCGATGTCGCAGTTTTTTCCAGGGCTTACGAAACACAGCAAATGGGAGATTTAAGCTGGCTCGAGCCGCGATGGAATGAGCTAACCAGACAGGTCCACATAGATAAAATATATCTTGAGACCTATCGTGACGCAGGCAACATTGTCGATGAATCGACACTCGAAACAGCAAAGAAATTCTTTGCCGACAGAGGCATAAAAACAGCCGGCGGGATTACTTTAACGGTCAGCGAGCGAAATCGCTTCGAGACCTTCTGTTATACAAATCCCGATCACCGACAAAAGGTCAGGGAAATTGTCGAATATACGGCGGAACATTTCGATGAAGTTATTCTCGACGACTTTTTCTTCACAAACTGCAAATGTGAACTATGTATCGAGGCCAAAGGAGGCAAAAGCTGGACCCAGTACCGGCTGGGTTTGCTGGATGACGCGGCGAGAGAATTAATCGTCAAACCCGCCAAAGCGGTAAATCCCAACGTGAAAATGGTTATCAAATATCCGAACTGGTACGAACATTTTCAGGGCCTCGGATTCAATTTGGAGACCGAGCCCAAGATTTTCGATGGCCTTTATACCGGTACGGAAACAAGAGACCCGGTCCGCAGCAATCAGCACCTGCAGCAATATCTCGGTTATTTAATTTTCAGATATTTTGAGAACATTAAGCCTGGAGGCAACGGCGGCGGCTGGGTCGATACCGGTGGAATGGCATACATCGACCGATACGCGGAACAGTTGTGGCTGACACTTTTTGCCAAAGCACCGGAGATAACTCTTTTCGATTTCCGGCAGATGCAAAGAGGAATCAACGAATCATACCGGCAGAGCTGGCATGACCTGGATACCAGCTTCGATTTCGACGAGATGATCAAGCCCATCGAATTGGAAGATGGAACAACAATACAACCAACCACAATCGCCCGTGCCGCCGGTTATACTTTCGAGAAGGTGGACAAATTCCTGGGTAAGCTTGGAAATCCCATCGGTATAAAATGTTACAAGCCTTATCATTCAACCGGTGAAGACTTTCTGCATAACTACCTCGGCATGTGCGGTATAGCAATGGACCTCGTGCCGGAATTTCCTGCCGACTCGAATATTGTCTTTCTGACGGAATCGGCGAAATTCGACAAACAGATTGTCGAAAAAATGAAAAACCGGCTGATCAACGGTAAAGATGTCGTTATTACTTCCGGTTTGCTGAAGGCACTTCAGGGAAGAGGCATCGAGGATATTGTCGAACTCGAATATACCGACAGAAAGGCTTTAGTCAGGGATTTTGTAATAGGCAGGGCGGGCAGCCTGCAGGCAAAATCTGATATCCTGATTCCGCAAATAATGTACCTGACCAACGATTCTTGGGAAGAAATTACCTGTTCGGTCAGCGGTATCGGCTATCCGATTCTTCATTCGGCTGGCTATGCAAACGGCACCCTCTATGTGATGACCATCCCGGAGAACTTCGGAGACTTATACAATTTACCTGATGCGTTGCTGACACAATATAAAGAATTACTTAATAGAGATATCTATGTCCGCGTCGAGGGACCGGCCCATGTCGGGATATTCGTTTACGATAACGGGACATTCATTGTGGAATCCTTTCTACCCGAACCTGTTGATGTCAATATTGTCGTTTCCATGCAAGTCAGCGGATTGCGCGATTTGCTTACAGATGAAGTGCTTTCCCCCGGGACCAATAGTACACCCGCCGGTGGCCGCAGCATGATGATAGGTCGGCGGGGAAGAAGACGTCCGGGAACCAGATTTAGTACACAGATTATGCCACATTCTTATCGTGTTTTTTGCTGTCAATAGAGTCCGTAACCGATATTGTTTTTAGATGTATAATAATCCCGATTTTTATCGGGTACTATCAGAGGATTTTTTACGAAGGGAGCTCAAAATTATGAAAAGGATGTATCTTATCATTATGTGTATTAGTCTGGCCTGCATTGTATTAACGGGATGCTCGAATTTTCCACTTTTTGGGACGCCGCACGGCTCCATTCAGATAAAGACTTTTATTGACGGCTCCGACACCATTAAAATCAGAGGTAACGAACTCTGGTACGAGCACCACCAATGGGATTTACCTGGAAAATGGCAGGACCGTTTCGATGAGCCTACAACAATCAACGGAACAGACTGGAAACCCCAATGGGACGGACTTGTGTCGAATCGATTCTGTGATTTTAGTCCGACACTGCCTAAAAAGGAATTGAAAGAAATTACCCTAACCAAGATTCAGGGAAGAGGCAATGTTGACATAACGGCCAGACCCTGCAAAGAGAATGACTACATGCTTTCAATATACATCGACGACAACCAATATGGTGGCGCCGAGTGGTATGAAATCAAAGTCGAATGGTAAGTAAGTTCGAATTGGATTGATTATAGGTGACATATCAGTCACAAGTTCGGCGTATTTCTTCGAATGCCGTATCGTATTGACTTACGATATTGCTCCATTTGAAACGTTCGGTTAGTCTTTGGGGATTAATTGCAGCCTTGGGCCCGAATTGATGCTGCCCATCGTGCGCGAATTATGCGCCGAAGCATCGATACCTGTTTCGGTCATGCCGAATGCGGGCATGCCCCGGATTTCAGGCGGGCGCACGATATTCCCCATGGGGC
>CAYVXS010000208.1:0-5899 GCA_964454885.1 uncultured Pirellulales bacterium | reverse complement strand
CTAGGGACAGCCACCTATTAAGGTCTGTTAAAAAGGGTGACTGTCCCTAATAAAATAAAGAGCTTTTCTACAGAGCATGTCCGGTACATTTTTGAGAAGGTAGATTTTATTTCTGTAAACCTGCGAGCTCATCGCGGCACATTTTCAACTGGCCGGGATCGGTGAGCTTATTAACGGCGGCCTGCAGGTGTTTTATCGCAGGCTCGCGCCGGCCGAGATAACGGCTGTATATCAGACCCAGCATCAATTCGACCTGCTCGGAATATTCGTAGCTGCCGTAGTGAGTTAAAAACTGCTCGTATGCCTGGGCCGCTTCGGTGTGCCTGTTTTCGCCGGCTAACTGGTTGGCGATATCCAGCAGTTGCTGACGCGGCAGAATCTGCTGGTCGTCATGGCTCATCAGTTGGAGGTAAACTTCCGCCGCGGCGGGAAGATTACGTTCCTGTATTCGGGCGCTGATTTCGCTGCGAAGGTGCCGGGATTTTTCCTCGGCCTCGATCTGGGCGGGAGTTTTTTTGATTTCTTTGACTTTTTCCCAATTGTTTTTTGTCTGGCCCGTGTAGGGGTCGTAACCACTCGATACAACGTCACGGTAGCGCCTCCTCCGGTTCCATTGCCGTATCATTGCCCACAAGTCGAAATGGCTCGTGGTTATAAGACCGGTTGCGAGCAGTCCCACCATTGCTGCAATTCCGAATGCGTATCCGGCTAAATGCGCGCTGTATGCGACAGCAATAGGAGGGGCAAAGTACGGCTCGATTAGATTGTCCCAGATAATAAGCTTGAACGCGATGAAATATAACGCCGGAAGTTGTATCGTATTTATGAAGAAGAAGAACCACCAGAAGACCGAGATTAAGGTCTGGGGGAAAAGCACTAAGTAAGCACCGGTAACGGCGGCGATAGCACCGCTGGCTCCGAGGACGTCGCCCCCGCCGACTAAGATATGGCCTATGCCGCTGAATACCGCGCCGGCCAAATAAAAGGCCAGATACCCGACGTTGCCGAGCTTGTCGTTGACGTTATTGCCGAACAGGTACAAAAAGAACATGTTGCCGATAATATGGAGAAAACCTCCGTGCAGAAAGGCGTAGGTAATGAACTGCCAGCGTGCCGGCCGGACGGCATGGAGCATGAAATAATGCACCCAGGGACGCAGACCCAGTTTGCCAGTATGCGGATCGAAATGAATTTCAAGAAGGAAAATGAGCACGTTGACGGCGATGAGGCCATAATTTGCATACGGCGTTCGCCGCGGTGTAATGCTTGTTCTATAGGGCAATATAAACAGCATAATTTAGCTTCTGTTGCCGATATCCTTAAAAAAATCCTGTTTACGAAATAATACCGACGGTATTTTTACCAAAAAAACCCGGCCCCAAAAAGACTGAATTATACAATCCTCTGTTTTGCCAGGATAAAAAGCAGGGCTATTGTAATGACCGCAGGCGTGTCTAACAAGGGATAAATAAAAAGGACGGCCAAAGCCGTCCAATTTGAGAAAATTGGGTATTAGGAACAGTCTTCCCCTTGCGGAAAACATCAAGGGCCGGCGAAACTTTCCAAAATTACCAGCCTCTCCCTCGGCGAGTTCTTGATCCACTAATAATATAAGAAATAAATAGTCGCTGGGCTAAAATATTCGTGTAAAAAATGCTTTATTTTTTCAGGGATTGTTGTTAAGCAGTTATATCCGCAAACCGTGGAATTGGAACAGACTGGAGAACCTTGCGAATGAATGAAGAAATGATAGATAAACGCATCAGGGCGATTCGCCGCGATATGGGAAAAAAGGGGATAAATTTTCTTATTGTCACCAAACCGGCCAATGTGACCTATACGACCGGCTTTTTGGGCGCCGATAGCTGGGTCGTTATCACCAAAGGCCGCGTTTATTTTGTCACCGACAGCAGGTACACCGAGCAGGCTCAGAAAGAATGTGTAGACTGTAAAATCGTCGAAAGGACCGATACTCTCGCGGGGGCCGTCGCAAAAATCGCCGGTAAACGTAAATCAGCCGGTATCGTCGCCACCGAAAATTCCACGTCACTTGCCGTGTACGAGCAGTTGAAAAAAGCGCTCAAAGTCCAGCCTAAGGCGGTCTCAGGAATTATCGAAAACATCCGCAGCGACAAAGACGACGGTGAGCACGCGGCAATCAAAACCGCCGCGGCGATATCGATAAAAGCACTGGCACACACTATGCCGTACATCAAGCCGGGTGTCACCGAGAGTGAATTGGCCGGTATGCTCGATTTCCAGTTCAGAAAGCTCGGGGCAAAGAACGGCTTCGAGACGATAGTGGCCTTCGGCCCGAACGCGTCCCGGCCCCATCATCAGCCGGGAAAAAGAATTCTCAAAAAACGGGATACCGTCCTGATTGATTTCGGCGCCGAATATAAAGGATATCACAGTGATCTTACCAGGTGTTTCTGCATCGGCAAACCGACGGATTTCTACAGGAAAGTTTTCGATGTCGTCGAGCAGGCCCAGGCCGCCGCGATAAGTCTGATAAAAGACGGCGCCGATATGATTGAAGTTGACGCCGCCGCTCGAAAGGTGATCGCCGAAAATAATCTGCCTGTTTACGGCCACGGCTCGGGACATGGAATCGGCCTGGAAATCCACGAAAATCCCTTCCTCAAACCGGACGGCAAAGGGACGCTCAAAGCCGGACAGATTCTGACGATTGAGCCGGGAATTTATATCCCCGGCAAGCTCGGCGTGCGGCTCGAAGATGACGTGCTCGTCACCAAGACCGGCCATCAAATTATAACAAGCAAATGCCCGCACTCACCTTACGTGATAGGCTAAAAAATTTCCCCACACGGGATTAAAATTTTTTGCCGCAAATCGAGGTAAAAAAGCCGATTGTGCCTGAAAACACCGGATAATCAAAATTTGTTCGAAAACAGGGGTTTTTTGCCGTAACCGCCTCAAAAACAAGGGATTAGCAGAAAATATTGGTAAAAGTGCAAGAAAAAGCGTTACGTTTTTTCATCGGCCGGGTCATATAATATAAATAGTGGAATTACAATCGGGTATTTTTTGCTGAAATTTTGATACCGCCCGGCTTCGGCGAGGCGGCAACTGGAGGATTGGAAAATGGCATCTCGAATATATATTTGGCTTGTTATTGGAATCAATCTTTCGTTGATTTGCGGTGCCGGTCTTTTCACTAATATAGGATTCGCTCAGCCGGAATCCACCAACGATAATCAGGCCGTTTTCCTGCTCAACAAGATGATTGAAAATCGCAATAAAGTCCGGAACTTCGAGTGTGTCAACGAGGCCCTGGAATTCAGGTCGGCCGGATACAGGCAGGCACTCTATGATCAGGTCATGGAAACAGGTCATTCGGAACTGGCTCAAAAGCATCTCAGCAGATCGTATATTGTTACCATACAAAAACTGGCGTTCGATAACCATGGTCGTGCAAGGGTGGAAAATACTTGCGGAACCTCTGATTCCAATGGAAATATGATCGAAGTGGATACGAAAAGCACTGTCACATGGGACGGTGACAGGGCCGATTCATACGAGGAAAGACCGGGAAAAAATCCCGTTGCGACAATAGGCCGCACGGAACAGCCTGTCGAGATGTCGAAAAAATACAGACAGCCATGGAGGAGTTTCGGCGGGCATTTCTGCGACAATCTTGCCGATGCTATTAAAGACGACAGGGAGATAAATATCGAGAAGCTGGAAAATGGAAAATTTCGCATTGAAATTATATACCCTTCCGATATGAAACGGACCGGTATTATCGACCCCGCCCAGGGATACTCGGTGACATCGGAGGATTTATACATAGCCGGACGTGTCACGGCGGGCTTTGATGCCAGATACCGAGAAGTGGAGCCGGGCATCTGGTTTCCCGTAGAGGGTAAGTATTTTAACGGTTACCTGACGGATCCCTATAACAGGGTCGCCGTGAGAATTAAAGACGTAAAAATTAACGGTCCTGATCTGAGTGACAATCTGTTCCACGTGAATTTCGCCGAAGGGACATTCGTTGTTCATACGGGTAAACCCGGCGTCTTTTATAAATGGCAGGGTGGTAAGCTGGTCGATCCGGCGGGCAGGCAATTTGCTATGGATGAAGTCTGTCCCCCACACGCGGGAGTGGGTAAACCATTGACGGAATAAAGAGCATAAAGATCGAACTTTTTCGCAATCGATAATAACGACAGGGCTATTTTCGTTTTTTTTTATATGCAGCAGCGGCCGTGGAAGAGATGCCTGCAACATTTAGCTGCGAGAGCTAAGAAACCTGAAACACAAGATGCAGAAATTGTCACCGTTGCTGATTTTAATGGACAGGGGGCACGTTGCTATCGCCGAGGGATTCAGTATAGATGAGCTGGATTTGAAGATTTTGAACTAATGAGGGATTCTGATGCGCAGAAATAGAAAAGCACTTATATATTATTCTTTTGCATTGGTTTTTTCCTTTATCGACCTCTCCTTATCATCAGCATCAATTACCGAAGGTTCAAATAACGATCCCAATATATTATATAACGTGGTCATCGAAGGGATTGTCAAAAATTGCCAAAAGATAAAATGTGGTACGCTGATATGGGAGAGGAAACAAATGGGTTCTGATGGCGAAGCCGGAAAAAACGTTCAGGGACAAGAAGGTATTTTTCAGATGTGGTGGGATAGCAAGAAAATGGCTTCTAAATCAACAACTTGGCATACTTCAGAGAATAGCAAGACAGGCGAGCGATTAAAGGAAAGAAGCACTATCAAAGTATATGACGGCAATGAGTATCGAGGTATGGTTGTAGATGCACAAAATATTACTCTCGCCAAGCTACCCCGCTTTGGGCAATTAGATAATTATTTTGAGAATTGTTTTGGCTTGCCGGGTTTTGCAAAAAAGTCAATTATCGATAAACTTTCCGAAGATATCAATGATAAGGAAATTAACCTTGAGTGGTCTATTGACAAAAGTGATAGCGCTAAAAAAATCAAGCTCAAAAGGAGCAAGCAAGAATCAGGTAATACCTACACGGATATCTATTACTTCGATCCGGCGAAAAGCTGCATGTTAGTTCAGAGAGAATTCTACACTAACGACGAATTGAGAGGAAATTGTATATGGTCGTTAGAAGAAGTTACTCAGGGAGTGTGGTTTCCTGTTAGAATCAATAATCAGGGTCAAATATGGATATCTGATGACGAAATCATGAAGTATATTGTGGAGTTTTCTGTTGACCTTAAAAAATCATCATTCAACGATCATTCAGCTATACCTAAGGGGATTTTCGAATTAGAGATAACACCCGATATACAGAGGATTACTGACTATCGTTTTGGCGATCCACCTAAAATCTACAGAGGTGACGAGGTGGCCGGGTTTCTCAGGCAAAATCGTCAGGCATGGTCGTTTTTGGTAAATGTTGGTGCTGCCTTACCCGAATTTGACGGAATAAAAATAGATATCGATAAGGAACAAATCAGGGATAAGGAAATACTGGTATGCTTTTTCGATATGGAACAGCGGCCGTCGAGGAATTGCATTCTGCAGTTGAGCAAAAGAGCACAAGAGCTAAGGGCGAAAGATATTATGATTGTCATTATACAAGCTGCAAAGGCTGAAAAGACAAAGCTCGATGAATGGGCCAAGCAAAACAATATTTCCTTCCCGGTAGGCGTGATTGAAGGCGACTCTGAAAAGAAACAATTCGTATGGGGTGTGAAATCTTTGCCGTGGCTGATTCTAACCAACAAAAAACACGTTGTCGTCGCCGAGGGATTCAGTTTTAATGAGCTTGATAATGAGTTGAAGAGGAAATAATAATATGAAACACCATAATTATATAAATTATCTGCGAAGATTTGATTTATCTTGTTTATTTTTCGCCTGTTTTTGCATTACCTTGGTAATGAC
>CAYVXS010000207.1:2644-5946 GCA_964454885.1 uncultured Pirellulales bacterium | reverse complement strand
TTCCAGGAGCAGGGGTCACAGTTGACCGGCTTATTGGAAGTCAATAAAACACAGACAAGGGCTGAAATAGAACAGGCGCTGCCTCAGATAATTCGTAACCTATCCGATTCGGGAATTAATATAAAACGGCTTGAAGTGGTGTTGACAACGGGTGAACGAACAGGACAAGAGATGGCCAGGGGAGATTCGTTGTTTTATAATCAACAACAGCAGCAGGATTTTAATAATCCGAACCTGTACGGAGACAACAGGGACATGACCGGATTTCATGAATGGATGGCAAGTAATATAAATTCCATCGGTAATCCCGGATTAGGTGATTCCCTTTCGGTAGAGGACTCAATCAATATTCTTATATAGAAAACAAACGGAGCATCTTGTGATATTTTTACACTAATCGGTCATCATATAAAAAATGCTTTCAATTGCGCAAAATACGAAGAAAGACGAACAGAAATATCATTGCAACAATCTTAATGAGCTCGAACAGCAATACCTGCAGTTTCATGAAAACAATCCTGATAATCCGGAAATGCTGCACTGCCTGGGAGTTATTGCCTATCAAAAAGAGCAATATGATATGGCATTGGAATGGATTGGAAAAGCAATAGAAAAGAACCAGCATGCACCACAATTTCATAACACTCACGGAATTATCCTCGAAGCCCTCGGAAGATTTGATGAGGCGGTCAATGTCTATCAAAAGGCAGTATCTTTGAAACCGGATTATGCAGAAGCCTTCCACAATATGGCTGTCGCGTTACAATCCCAGGGACATTATGCCTTGGCTGTTGAAAGATGTAAGCAGGCTGTCATGCTAAAGCCGGATTATTCACTGGCATACAATACAATGGCCTTCTCACTTGAAAAACAACATCTATATGATGAGGCGATTGAGAATTACAAACATGCATTATTGTTGGATCCGGATTATGCCGAAGCGTATAACCATTTGGGAGTCGTCTTGAATGAAAAAGGCAGGTACGCCGAAGCTATAGAAAATTTCGGGAATGCAATAAAACGAGATCCTGATTATGCTGAAGTTTATAATAATATGGGAATCGCTCTTAAAGAACAGGAGGAATTTTCCGAGGCGATAGCATGTTTCGAGAAGGCACTGCAGCTTGATCCGAATTTCTCAGAAGCTTTCTACAATTTAGGTAACAGTCTGCGGGACCAGGGGCGGTGTGTTGAAGCAATCGAGAGTTTCAGAAAGGCAATCAGTCTAAAGCCCGACTATGCACAGGCACACTGGAATCTTTCGCTTGCGTTATTATTAAGCGGGGATTACACAGAGGGCTGGAAGGGATACAAATGGAGGCGTAATGCAGACCTGAAGGTCCTCACTGATTATCACTGCACCGGCAAACCACGATGGGATGGTTCTTCTTTCGAATCGAGGAGGCTTTTGGTTCATTATGAACAGGGACTGGGTGACAATATTCAATTTGTAAGATACCTGCCGATGATTAAAGCCCGCGGGGGAACGGTTATATTTGAGACATTAAAACCCCTTATAGGCCTGCTACAGGGATTTGATGGTGTTGACGAGCTTGTGGAATATGTACCGAACAGAAAGCAGCCTCTGGAGTACGATGTTTATACCTCTTTGCTGGATATGCCGTTCATTTTCGGAACAACGATAGATACGATTCCTTCTCAGGTGCCGTATATTTACTCCGATCCGTCGAAAGCCCGATGTTGGCGGGACAAACTTTCGGGACCGGGACTGAAAGTTGGAATTGCATGGGCTGGATCACCGGAACATGGAAATGATCGCTATCGTTCTTGTTCGCTAAAGAACTTTATCCCATTAGGTCAAGTAGAGGGAGTCAGGTTATATGGTTTACAAAAAGGTCCCGCGGCCCGACAAATGAATGAATTTGCCGAGACGATACCGGTAACAAATATATCAGAAAATTTCAATGATTTCACCGATACCTCCGCTGCAATTGAGAATCTTGATTTGGTTATATCGGTAGATACATCTGTGCTCCATCTGTCCGGGGCGATGGGTAAGCCCACCTGGGCACTTTTACCTTATGCTCCTGAATGGAGATGGATGCTGAATCGTACGGATAGTCCGTGGTATCCGACTATGAGATTATTCAGACAGTCGAATTGGAATGACTGGGACTCCGTATTCAGGAGCGTTACCGAGGAATTGAAGATGATGATGTCCAGACGTGGCCAGGTCGGGGAAATAAAATGATTCCGGTGATAATACCTTATTACAAACACAAGGAAAAACTCGATAAATGTGTTGCCCACCTGAAGAATCAGACAATTGAGGCAGAGATATTTATTAAAGATAATGATGCCGACAATACCTATTTCACAGAGGCAATTAATAAGGGATTGAAAAAGTATTTAACTCAGCAGGGCGGGTACTTAGTAATATTGAATCAGGATATGTATCTTGAGCCTGATGCAGTGGAGAAGATGGTGACATTTATGGATTCACATCCCGACTGTGGTATCGGAGCCCCATTGCAAATTGATAGCAAGAATCCTGAATATGTAATATTTGCAGGAGGTCTGGAGGCTTTTCCCGTTGGTAAACACCGGCATGGTCGATTAGCGGATTTCAGTGAAGATAAAGAAATTCCATGGGCGAATGGGGCCTGTATGATACTCCGGAAGGAGATGATTCAGGAAATCGGTTTACTGGATGAAAATTACGTGTTTATTGGAAGTGACAGTGATTATTGTTTTACCGCCAGAGCAAGAGGCTGGCAAATCTGGAGAATTGCCGGTGCCAGAGGCATTCATGATTGTGGCATATCAGCACAATTATCCGAAATAGAAATGGAACGTATAAAAATCAGAGATATGATTTATTTTAGTCAAAAATGGCTTACCGGCCAATTGTATAAAGAACTGGCATATGAGGGAAATAATCTCAATTCGGAAGAAATCGATCAGATTTTATCCGAATTAAAACGATCAGAATCTGAATTGCAGCTTTTATCAGGGAAGTGTTTTTGAGTGCATAATATTTCTGCCATTGTTCAGTAGCTAATTATTCTGATGTGTTGCGACTTCACTTCTACGGGCCATTTTATTCTGCCATTTCCTGCGGGCAGTTTCAATAGAGTTCAGAAAAGACTTTTTGAATCTTTCCATTGAAAAACATTTCAGGACTTTATTTCGTGCCTCCCGGCCCATTTTTATTGCCAAGTTTCTGTCCTGTAATAATAAAATTGCATATTTTCTCAATTCTTCAGGATCGTTACTGAGAAAACCGCTGACGCCGTGTTCGACCGGGGATGTCGGATGCCGATTACCTAATATGGGCATTC
>CAYVXS010000207.1:0-2634 GCA_964454885.1 uncultured Pirellulales bacterium | reverse complement strand
CATGTTATATCCGTCTTCAAGTCTCGGGTCTGCCGTGTGAATGTAAAAACGGTGGGATTGCAATAATTCTTTAAGATGCCCCCAGTTGTTCGAAGCCGTGACTCCCTGTATATCGGGATTGTGCCCTACAAGCTGAACAGGTAATCCGGTGAAGACTTTATTATGAAAATCCCAGAGCAGGATTTTCTTTCGACTGTTAATATAGTTGCATATTCTCAAGCCGCAGCCCTTTTGTCCTGAATAGGGCGGATAGTCATCCGGATCGCAACCGACAACAACGACATCCTCTGTAAAATCCCAGGATTTACCTTTGAGTGACGTGCCGGCAACTGCATGGCCGCCGACTAATTCCAGATATTTATGCAGATTAGTTTTCATTTTTACTGGATCGATATGAGATTTCTCCTCTATATACCGTCCTTCAAGTGTGGAGTGAATTACGATGAGCCGAGGCTCATTTCGATTTTTAACATCGAGCAAATCAGTAATGTTGTGAGTTATTATGCAATAGTATTGGTTTTGATTTTTTAAAGCTTGCGATAACGTGATAAACCTGGAATTCTCGGGGACCGGTCGTATTTGTTCGTCCCAGGTTTGTTTGTATTGTCCTTTCAGGCCGGTGATAATATCGAGGTGAAATCCTAATACGCCTAATTGACATACCCATGCTTCGTGGCAATTGAATACAAGCAGTGTTCTATTGTGTATATCCTTTATCATATCCTGCATAATCTATCCCGATATCGTATCAATTGACCGGCTCGAACGTGAATTATCCTTATATATTAGATACCCTAACAGCAAATAGTATATTAACGATTATTTTATTATCAAGTCACAAGCTTTTTGTGTTGTCCGATAACATGAAATTTTGACAGTTCCTGGCGGATGGAAATTGTTTTTTATGTGAAGTTATTATTTGTGTATTTGTCGGTAATGCCAAATATTTCAATATTTATGGCATATTGTTTTAAAAAACCTCGTAATAGGGTTGTAAGTCGATTTTTCTGTTTTTTTACAAATATTTTTCCGGTTTAATAAGCAATATCAATTCTGATTTCATACGGATTACCGGTCCAGTAATTTTACGACTGTTTCGATGGAAGAAATTCCTCAAGTATCCGCGGTATTAGTCGATAATGGCCAATAGAAACGATGAGTTCCGGTATAAATCTTTTACATTCTAATACAGTTAACCCGGTCTTTGACAAGGCCAAAACTAAAGTGTCTGGTTTTTTTAAGGAGTCAATGATATGTTAGCAATTAAGAACAATCTTATGGCAGCAAATGCTGCTCGACATCTGGGTATGAGCTACGATGCTTTGGCTCAGTCTGTCGAAAGGCTGTCGTCTGGTTTACGCATAAACAGTGCGAAAGACGACGCAGCCGGTCTGGCGGTCCGTGAGTTGATGCGTGCCGATATTGCTGTGCTTCAGCAGGGTTCTCGTAACGCATTGGACGGTATTAGTATGTTGCAGACCATGGAAGGTGCTATGCAGACTATCGATGAAGCCCTGGTGCGTATGAAACAGTTAGCCGAGCAGGCCTCGACTGGTTCGTATTCATCTGCTCAGCGAGCCATTATGGATAATGAATTCGATGAAATGGCAGCAGAAATCAATCGTATTGCAGGTGCGGTTGAATTTAACGGCAATACTCTGCTCAATAGTGCTACTGCTACGATATCGATTCAGTTCGGTGCCAACAACACTGATAAAGTTGATGTCACCGGAACGGATGTTACCAGCAGCGCGCTTGGCCTTAGTTCGGCAAGTATCGATACCGTTGCACATGCTCAGTCGGCTTTGGCGACTATAGCAACCGCCATCACAACAAAAGACACTGCACGTGCCGCGTTCGGTTACAAGATGAACCGTCTGCAAAGCACCATATCGGTCATTAACAATCAGGCGGAGAATCTAATGGCGTCCGAATCACGTATTTCAGACGTGGACGTAGCGACCGAAATGGCGACAATGACCAGAACACAAGTTTTGGCAAATGCGGGTGTAGCCATGTTGGCCCAGGCCAATACTGTGCCACAAATGGCATTGAATCTGCTGAGATAATTATAGCAGCGATCAATTTTCAATGACTTATCGGGGAGATGTCTGGATTAGGTGGAAGGCATCTCCCCATAAATCAAGCTTTCAAGACAAAAAATCCTCAAATACAAATGGAGTATAACCATGAACGGAATCGCTGCATACCAGAATAACTCGGTTACTACACAGAGTAAAGATCGTCTTATCGTTTTGCTTTATGATGGTGCGATCAAGTTTATGAACCTTGCGATTCAGGAATTACAGGCAGGGAACTTCCAGGCAAAAGGACAATATATAAACAAAGCCCAAGACATCATTAACGAGCTTAACGCAGTCCTGGACATGAAAGCCGGCGGCGAAATCGCTACAAATCTTCGTAAACTATACTGTTTTATGTATAAGCGCCTCTCGGAAGCCAATATAAAGCGTGATCCACAGATGATTCGTGATGTGATCAAACTTATGGAAGAACTTAATCAAAGCTGGAAAGCAATTGCCAGATAGGTAAATAATATGGTCGATTAAGGATAATATAATGCTTGAAGCCAAAGACATTATGACAAGAGATGTGATTTGCATTCAAAAAGAT
>CAYVXS010000206.1:0-5950 GCA_964454885.1 uncultured Pirellulales bacterium | reverse complement strand
ATATAACCCGCAGTAAGGATATCGCCGAGCAACTCGCCGTTTCCCGCGCATCGGTTACCGGAGCGCTGCGAACCCTAAAGAAAAAAGGCCTGTGCAACTACAAACCCTATGATTATATCAGTCTGACTGAAGAGGGAAAGACCGCCGCGGCGGAAGTTGCTAACCGGCACGAAATTCTCAAATCTTTTTTTGCCGATGTTCTATGCGTAAAGTCGGAAATTGCTCAAAAGGCCGCCTGTAAAGCCGAGCATGCACTCGGTCCGGAGATTATAGCCAGGCTGTTGTCTTTTATCAAGTTCGTTAATCACAACAGTGACAACGGGCACGATTTGACCGATGAATTTCGCAAGTTCTGCAAAATAAGGAAAAAACTCAGAAAGTCCCCCACAGGTTTGATTGAAGGAGCAAGCAAGAATTAACAAATGGAAACTCAACAAGCAAAGCCACTATCAGTGATACGCCCCGGGGAAAAAGTCCGGCTGGTGAGTATTGAAGCAGGACGCGGTTTGAACAGCCGACTTGCCTCGATGGGGCTTTTACCCAATATGGAAATAACAGTTATAAACAACAGACATCCCGGGCCTTTTATCATCAGCGTCAAAGGCTCCAGAATGATGTTAGGCAGAGGGATGGCTCATAAAATAATGGTCCGCAACTGTAATGACAAAGAAAATAACTGCGGCTCTGGCCGGCAATCCTAACAGCGGAAAAACATCAATTTTTAACCAGCTCACCGGTGCGCGCCAGCACGTGGGAAATTATCCCGGTGTGACGGTAGAAAAAAAACAGGGCATCTGCCGGTACAAGGATTACGAAATAACTTTCGTGGACCTGCCCGGGACATATAGCCTTACCGCCTATACGACCGAAGAGCTGGTCGCCCGCAACTTTATTATCGACGAACATCCGGATGTTGTCGTCGATATCATAGATGCCTCCGGTATCGAGAGAAATCTGTATCTGGCAACGCAATTGATCGAGCTGAATGTCCCGCTGATAATGGCGTTTAATATGAGTGACATCGCCGAGCAAAAAGGCATGGTCTTCGATATCGAGCAGTTATCGAGACTCCTGGAGGCAAAAATCGTTAAAACCGTCGGCAACAAGGGTAAAGGCAAAACCGAATTACTCGACGCTGCTATCGAAACCGCGGAGCATCCCGGAAAAAAACGTACACATAAAATCAATTACGGCGATGAGATCGAACACGAGCTGGAACAAATAGAAAAGGTCATTGTTGATAAAGAAAATCTCCTGGCGCGGAAGTACGAGCCAAGGTGGCTGGCCCTCAAGCTGCTGGAGCAGGACAAGGAAATTACAGCAAAGATTCACAGCCGGGAAGTACACAATGCAGTCGCCGATTCAACCGGGCATCTCAAAGGCATATTCGGCGACAATCCGGAAGTGATTATGGCCGACCGGCGATATGGTTTCATTTCCGGTGCCTGCCAGGAAACTATAAAAACAACAGTCGAACTGCGACATAATTACAGCGATATAATTGACACCGTCGTAACACACCGCGTCTTCGGGCTACCGATTTTTCTGCTGCTTATGTATCTGACTTTCGTGTTGACATTCAAAATCGGCGACTATCCGATGGGCTGGCTGGAATGGTTTTTCGGCCGACTGGCAAGAGACGTAGCGGGACTTTGGCCGGCAGGCAGTGACAGTTGGCTCAAATCACTCCTTGTTGACGGTATTATCAGCGGCGTGGGAGGAGTGCTGGTATTTTTGCCTAATATTTTGCTGCTGTTTATGATGATCGCCCTGCTGGAAGATTCCGGATACATGGCACGTGCGGCGTTTATCATGGACCGCATCATGCACAAAATCGGCCTGCACGGCAAGAGTTTTATCCCTATGTTAATCGGATTCGGCTGTTCGGTACCGGCAATTATGGCCACTCGAATCCTCGAAAACAAACGCAGCAGATTTACAACAATCATGGTGATTCCACTGATGAGCTGCGGCGCCAAGCTGACGATTTACGCGCTTATCATACCGGCGTTTTTCCCGGAACACTGGTACGGGCCGATGATGTGGCTGATTTATCTTATAGGCATCATCCTGGCCGTCATCAGCATCAAAATTTTGCGGCTGACTGTTTTCAAAGGTGACACCGTGCCGTTTGTCATGGAGCTGCCGCCCTACCGTGTTCCGACATTCAAATCGATCTGCATACACATGTGGCAACGAGGCTGGATGTACCTGCGAAAGGCCGGAACAATTATCCTTGTCGTCTCGATTATACTCTGGTTTGCTATGAGTTATCCGAAACCCAGTCCGGATTCGCACTCAGAATTGACGCCGCAACAGGCGCAACAGGAAAATCTGGAGCATTCCGTCATAGGCAGATTGGGTAAGGCAATTGAGCCGGCACTGAAACCGCTCGGATTCGACTGGAAGATAGGAACGGCTCTGATCGGCGCGACCGCGGCAAAAGAAGTATTCATATCACAACTGGCAATTATTTATGCCGTCGGCGGCAAGGAAGAATCGGACTTGACGCTGAGACAGAAACTGCGTGCTCATTATACGCCGTTGACAGGCTTTTGCATTATGCTGTTTTGTCTGATTTATGCGCCGTGCATTGCAACTGTCGCCATGACTAAACAGGAGACAGGTTCCTGGCGATGGGCAATCGTGCAGTTCTTTGGTTTGACCGCCCTTGCATACGTAGTTACACTCATTGTTTATCAAATCGGCAGCCGGATTTTTTAGCAATCGGTACAAAGTCAGGTATTTCAGACGATATTACGGGTGATTTTCCTTGACTTAAAGGGATTGGCATTGTACAAATATAAAAAGGTGATGGCTGTTGATTTCTAACTTTTCAGCAGGAAAAAATCCCTCAAAATATCAATATAAGATAAATCAGTTATTGTAAGGAGGACCGTCATGTGTAAAAGATCTGCTTTTAGAACCTGTTTGATTCCGGTATTTTGCCTGTTTTTGGTCAATATTTCCAATGCCCAGTTAGATCCGAGTCTCATGGGCTGGTGGAAGATGGATGAGACATCCGGCACGGTTGTCTCCGACTCATCCGGCAATGGCCGCGACGGGACAGCATACGGTAGTCCACAATGGGTCACAGGCCAGTTGGGTGGTGCATTGCAGTTCGATGGCGTAAACGATTACGTCCAATTGCCCATCGATTCAGTTGTCGGCTCACCGGTTAATATCAGTTGCTCAGCATGGGTGAATTTTACCGGTCAACTGGGAGGTTACTGGTCACGAATTTTCGACTTTGGAAGCGGTCAGGAAGTTTACATGTTCCTCACAGCAAAAGGCCAGCTTGGTACTGGAGAAGAACCGCTCATTTTCGGTCTTGGACAAGCCGGCTGGCAGGACGAGGACCGTGTGACCACCGCCGAAACATATCCCGAAGGATTACCCACCGGATGGCATCATGTGGCGGTAACTATAGATATGGAAAACCTTGTTGCCATACTCTATGTCGATGGTGAAGTTGCCGGAGAGAATACCACTATGCGATACGGTCCGCAAAATCTCGGGGTAACCACCCAGAACTGGCTCGGCAGGTCACAATATGATAGTGATGCATACTTTACCGGTTCCCTGGATGATTTCCGCATCTATGATTTTGCAATGACGCCAAAGGATGTTCTGACCGTCATGGACGGTGGAATATTGATTTTTGAAATTGCCTCTCGCCCCAATCCCTTTGATGGGAAAGTTGAAGTATCCCGAGATCCGGTTCTGAGCTGGAAGAAAGGTCTATACAGCGATTCTCGTAACATCTATCTTGGTACAAATTTTAATGACGTCAACGAAGCGAGCGTGTCCGATCCGCGCGACGTGCTGGTTGCGACAAATTATGAAATGACTTCCTTCCAGCCCGATACTCTCGACTATGGAAAAACTTATTACTGGCGAGTCGATGAAGTCAATTCGGCAGGCGATTCGACAATATATAAAGGTGACGTATGGAGTTTCACAGTTGTAAACTTCATTTTAGTCGAAAACTTCGAAAGTTACAATGATACCGACAATATCATATATAATATATGGGGAGACTATGCCGTAAATAATACAGGCATGACGGTCGGCTATATCGATCCTCCGTATGCCGAACAGGATATCATCCACAGCGGCAAACAATCAATGCCGTTGTATTACGACAACGATGGTACCGTCAACGAGGGAACCGCTCTTGAGAAAACAGGGACTATGTTCTACTCCGAAGCCGAGCGACAATGGACGGATACTCAGGATTGGACCATAGACGAACTCGAAACACTGTCGATATGGTTCATGGGTCAGCGGCCTTATATGGGATACTTTTTGGAAGATCCGGCGGGAACTTACACTTTAAGAGGTGCCGGAGAGGATATCTACGGCTTTGAAGACCAATTCCATTTTGCTTACAAAGAGCTAACCGGCGCCGTCCTGATTTCCGCCAAGGTCGAAAGCCTGGATAACACCGACCCGTTTGCCAAGGCGGGAGTGATGATTCGTGATACACTCGATGCGAACTCGCGGAACATGGCAGTGTTAATTACTCCTGAAAACGGTGTTCGATTCCAGTTCCGTACGGTCAGCGGAGATGTGACGGACAGGGAATTTGCAGAAGGCATAACAACACCATATTGGGTCAAGATTCAACGAACATCAGGAGGATTAATCAGAGCATATTACTCTGCCAATGGAAGTGACTGGACATCGTTTTCTCTGAAGCAACTGTCAGTAAGTGAACCGATGTATGTCGGACTGGCTGTTACCAGCCATAATCCCGATGCCGCAGCCGAAGCCGTATTCTCCAACGTAACCATTACCGGCACCGGCAGCGAACAACCCTGGCAGCATCAGGACATAGGACTGATTAACAATTCTCCTGAGCAGTTATATGTGGCACTAAACGATTCAGGAGTAGTTTACTACACCGATCCGGATCCAAATGCCACGTTTAGCGGGGTACTGAATCCCAACTGGACACAGTGGAAAATCAATCTGCAGGACTTTGCAGACCAGGGTGTGGATTTAGCCAATATCAGCAAACTATCTATCGGCGTAGGAACAAAAGGCAATACGACAACACCGGACGGCTCAGGCAAATTGTACATTGATGATATCAGGCTATATAGGCCTGAGGTAGAGTAAGCCGGCTAATCTACATCTGTTCCGACGATGTAATTAAATAATGTTATTTTCAGTCTCTCGGCGTATTCGAGATAAGGTATTCTGCGCTGTCTCAACGATGAGGTTCTGAGTCTTGTATCGAAGTCTGGCCGCACTATCTATTATATGCGGCTGTTACAGACGGCTCCTGATTTTATTTCCGCTCCCGGAGCTTTTTGACCATCTCCGGTGAAATATTAGAGCGTTTGAATTCGATTAACTGCTCGACGCTCACTCTCTCATATTCCGGATCGAAGAAAGCTTCTCCATACGAAGATTGAATATTATTCTGCCTCAGCCGATACAAATCCTCTATCGATAAATCATATCCCGATTTCTTCCATCGGGCGGCCTCCTGCGGATTCAAATTTCGCTGCCTTACCCAATACAATTGTTCCAGCGAAAGCTCATATCCTGCATCCTCCCAGGACACAAAATCATCCGGATGAATATTCCGCTGCTTGACCCATTGAAGTTGTTCCAGCGAAAGTTCCCGTTCCGCCTCTTTCCATTTCACCGCATCCTGTGGATGTATATTTCTTTGTTTAACCCATTGCATTTGATCCAGGGAAAGCTCTCGCCCTGCTTTTTCCCATTCAACAAACTCTTCCGATCGGATGTTTCGCTGCTTTACCCAATGCAATTGTTCCAATGATAGCTCTCGCTTAGTCTCCCGCCACTTCATTGCTTCCCGCGGACTGAGATTTCGCTGCTGTGCCCAAAACAATTGCTCCAACGAAAGCTCATATCCTGCATTCTCCCATTCCAACGATTCCTCTGGACGAATGTTACGTTGCTTAACCCAGTA
>CAYVXS010000205.1:0-5981 GCA_964454885.1 uncultured Pirellulales bacterium | reverse complement strand
AAACGTAGAGAACCTTCTACAAATCGACAAAAAATGAAAAAACAAACCCAATGATAAAATAGGCAATTTACTGTAAGTTCTTTGAAATAAAAAGATTACGATAAAAACAGCACTTTCGGGGATTTTGCCGGCGAGAAAACAAACCCAATCCTGCGTCGTCTGCGACTATGCAGAACAGGTCCGGCGTCGCTTGAAGCTATGCCGGGACATGTTTATAGTGGCAGGTCGCGGCGCTGCCAGATTATGCCGCCTAACAGGGTCGAGACGGCAAGGAGCGTTAGTAGCACGGCCATATCGCGCACCGGCCATACGGATCGGCCGAGAATCGCCGCCGGATTCACGTAATAAAAGATGGTAAAGGGAGTGAGCGATTTCATTATGGGCCACCATTCGCTGACAATCGAGATGAAATAATTCACGACCAGGAAGGCTACAGTAAGCGATATGGCGGTAACGCGGCGAAAACAGGCTGCAGAAAACAGTGCGATTCCTCCGACCGAACTGGCGAGGATTCCACCGGTGATTGCCAGCTTGAAAAAGGCGTAAAGCGGGACTTCCTGCTTGAATTTGTACAGGTGTGTTGCTACCACCGTTCCCAGGAACATTACCAGCACGAGTGCGCACATTCCTGCGATGGTGATGAATCCGGCACAGATATATGTTTGTGTTTTTGTGACCTGGCGGGACAGTATCAGCTCCATGTTCCCGTTCTGAACTTCTCCGGCAAGCAGTGCGGTCGGGACACCGACGGCAAAAAGCATATACAGTAACAGAACGAACGGCTCCTGGTATCCGATTGAGATTAGTCCCGCGACATTACCAAGCTGTAGCGCATCGCCGCCCATCATAGTTTTGATGAAACCCGGCAGCAGGTCGATGTACTGGAGGAATGCCTTAACGCGTTCGTTGTCATGCACGATACCGCAGACGATTATCTGGAAAATGAATATCCAGAATGCAATCAGAAACCATGCGAGCAGAATCCGGTGGGCCCAGAACCTTAGCAGCGGCCATGGAAATGGAGGACGGTGGTTATTTTTCATGGCCGGCCTCCTTTTCGGTAGTATTGCATGAAGGCATCTTCGAGTGACGTATCCGGCGTTGCGATTCGATCGACCGGATATTGTGCGAGCCACTTAAGGACGGCATCGGCTGAGCCTTGATAGGAAATATGCAGCGTATGAGAATTCTGCTCGATTACACGCACGCCCTGGAGTTTGTCCACCGGCAATGCAGGAATTTTTATTCCCTCGGCGAACCATACCTTAAGGTGCCTTTGTCCCTGCTGTACGATTTTAGAAATTGGGGCCAGCTCGACAAGACGTCCCTCACGGAGGATTGCCGCCCTTTCGCATACAGCAGCGACCTCACTCAAGTCATGCGAGGACAGCAGAACTGTAGCACCCTCTCGTGCGGCTTCGCGAATTAAATCCAGCACGGCCTGCCGGACCAATGGATCGAGACCTATAGTAGGCTCATCCAGAATTAGCACCTCGGGTTTGTGTTGAAAGGCATGGATAACACCGACTTTCTGGCGATTTCCTCTGGATAAAGCCCTGACTTTTCGGTCGAGGTCCAGGTCGAGTCTTTCGGCTAATTCGGCCCGCCGTTTATTGGTGTTATTGCCATTGCCGAGTTTTGCCGTCAGTTCGAGAGATTTTCGTGCCGTACGTCCCGGCCAGATTCGAAAGTCACCGGGGAGGTAGCCGATATGTTTGTGCTGTGTTGCCCGCCCCGGCTCGATGCGCCGACCGAGGATGAAACAGTTACCGGATGTCGGCCTGAGCAGCCCCATCAGGCAGCGTATTGTGGTCGTCTTGCCGGAGCCGTTCGGACCGAGGTAACCGAAGATTTCCCCCTGTTCGATATCGAAGGACAAATCTTCGACACCGCGGGCCTTGCCGTATCGCTTCGTGAGTGTCTTTATCTCGATTATTTTCTCTGCTGACATTATATATAAACTTTCAGACTCACTTGAGCATTTGCCTTTGAGTATTATAAACAAAGTCGGAGTAGTTACAAAAAAGTTCCGCCAAACCTGACAAAAACAGGGAATAATGAAAATATTACAGAAATGATTTATTTGCCTTCAGTTTGCTGTCTCGTTCTTTCTTAGTGCTGTAATCTATTTGGAAAATGTCCCCTTTATCCCTCCGGAGATGAGACTTGCGAGGTTGGTCAGGATTCTTGGCAGCATAAGACCTTTCGGGCAGGCAAGGTATTTCGGCTTCCAGACGGGGGAAAATTTTTCCTTGTAATGTCTCAGACCCTTGAAGTTGTAAAAATGCTCTCCGTGTGTGAATATGAAAGTTCCCAGTTTGTGCCAGAGCGGAGCCAGCTCGTTGTTTTCCATTCCGGAAAGAGGGGCCATGCCGAGATTGAACCATTTGAATCCTGTCTGCCTGCCCCATAGAATCAGCTCTGTAAATAGATAATCCATCATCCCGTTCGGACAATCCGGCAGGTAGCGCATTAAGTCGATTGAGTATTCTTCTTTTTCTGCCGACTGCCAGATATTGGCGAAGGCGACGATTTTATCGTCTTTTCGCACTACAGCAATCATGAAATTCGAAATGTAGGTTGGTTCGAAAAATCCGAGCGAAAATCCTTTTTCCTTTGTATTTTTCTCGGATAGCCAGGCGTCTGATATGTTTTTAAGCCGCTCGATAATATTCGGTACCTTCTCAGCAGGTATAATTTCGAAAATGTAATCCTGCTTCTGGATTTTTTTGTATGCATACCGCAGGTCTCTGTGTTGCGGCCCTTCCAGCGAGAAATCGTTCAGATTGACCAGGCCTTCTTCTCCTAATTTCAGGATGGACAGTCCCATGTCAAGATACAGATCAAGCCGGGAGGAGTTTATCTCGTAAAAAACAGGCCAAAGATCTTTGCGTTTGCATAACTGTCGAAATTTCCATAGCAGGTCCACCCACAGGTCTTCCGGACCGACAGGGTCACCCA
This sequence comes from uncultured Pirellulales bacterium, assembly GCA_964454885.1. Taxonomy (GTDB): domain Bacteria; phylum Planctomycetota; class Phycisphaerae; order Sedimentisphaerales; family Anaerobacaceae; genus JAFGPS01. The sequence continues at coordinate 3,020 of CAYVXS010000205.1, read as the reverse complement.
TGGCTATGCAGCTTTTACCGGCAACTGCATACATGATGAATGCGTTCTCTTCTTCGTTTAGCAGAAACTTTTTATCGCCCAGAAGTGCCAGATTCGAATAAGATTTCCCTGAGGTTCTTACTATATTTCCAACTGTTTCGGTTGTATATGTATTTTCGCTCTCTGTTGCAGGCGGGCCTGCATGTAGCAGCCTTGCTAAAGCATAAACAAATATTACCATCACGACTCCGCTGCTGGCGCGCAGAAAGCGCGGGGCATCGCCGTTTATTACGAACTGCCACCAGAGTTTATTCGAATAGTCAACGTGCTTATAACAGAAAAATCCGAGCCATATCGAACATAAAATGACGATGGCGACCAGCATGCCCCAGAGGGGGGTAAGGCGGTCGGTTACTAAAGACGCTTTTCGATAGAACTCTTTGTGTGAAGGCAGGAATGTAAGCAATATGATTGTCAGAATGATTGCCGCTTCGTAATCGAAACCCTTAAGCAGCGAAAAAACTATCCCGAAGATAAGGAGCATAACAGCCAGGTGGTATGCGATGATAACGCGCCTTTGCAGTCCGCGTGAAAGCAAAAGTAAAAGAGTGCCTACAACACTTGCAAGGAAATGGGAAACTTCAATAGCAGGCAGCGGCAGAAGATCGTATAAAAACTCCATTCTTCCCTTATTCGAGGGTAAAGCACCCGAGAACAGTAGAATCGCACCGGCTATGAAGCACGTAAAAGCCAATACGTGCGGCGTGATAACCGGGGCCCATTTTTCAAATGCAGCGCCTATCGTTTTCGTAATATGCTTATTTTCCGCCAATTCGTATATTGCCAGGATGATAGTGGCGACCCCGAAGGGTAATATATAGTAGATCAGTCTGTATAATAACAGGCAGCCGATGAGTGTTGACGATTCCGTATATGGGGACAGTAAAAGAAGGATTACAGTTTCGAATACGCCGAGTCCGCCTGGTATGTAACTGATAAGCCCAATGAGCTGGGCAAGCATAAAAACTGCGAGAAATTGGAAGAAAGTTATCGATATCGCCGACGGCAGTAAACAATAAAGAACAGAACATGCAAAGAGCCAGTCTGTTGAAGATATGACAATCTGTCCGAGGGAAATCGGCAGGGATGGTAGGGTAAAGTTCCAGGATCGAAATTGGAAGGGACGTTTTCTCAGGCCGACAGAAACTATATATGTAATTACAAGGCCGACAAAAATTATACCCACAGGTCGCATAGAGCTAAATGGTATGTGCAGGGTCGTGGGTATGTTTTGTGGTATCGTTAGAAAAACCGCACCGGCAAGCAGGAAAAATCCGAGCCAGAACGTTACGCTGCAGAAGATGATCATGCGGGCCACTTTGGGCGGAGAAACTCCCAATGCGGAATAAATTCGGTATCTTGCAGTACTGCCTCCTACGATTGTCAGGTTGTGGCTGAATACATAGCTAACAAATGAAGCAATGGCCAGTTTCGAGTATTTGATCGGGTGATTAATATAGCGAAGGGCCAGGGCGTCATACAATGTAAGAACCAGATAGTCCAGGATTGTGAATGTAACGGCCAACAAAAGTGGGCTTGTGGGGAATTGTTTGAACTGCGCAATAATGTCGTGGGGGTGGTATTGCTTAAGCTTGTAATGAATTATCACGAGGGCCAGTACGAACAGGCAAAGACCAAGGAGTTGACTGAGTTTGTTTAATATCTTTCTTATACGCATAAACAGCGGATCGAATATCGTTGTATTCTAATTTATTTTGACGGGGATATTTTATACTAAAACTTGTTTTGTGCTGAATACTTTTTCTAATCGTTTTGTCTAACAAGGCCCTTAAAATTGTTCGATGGTTGGTTTGACATTTGACAAGTAGTTTTTTGATTATAGCATTTTCTTTAGCAGCTCTTTTCGGGTCCGGACGCGAAGTTTTGCATTTTCATACCTGTGTTTTTCCTCGTCTGTTTCCGGTACAATCGGCGGCGCGGCGGCAGGTTTCTTGTTTTCGTCAAGAGCCACGAAGGTCAGGAATGCAGTTGTTGCAAGTACTTTCTTTCCGGTGTACGGGTTTTCTTTGACCACCTGAACACCGACTTCCATCGACGAGCGGCTGACATAATTAACCGAGGCCTTCAGGGTGACGTGGTCGCCGATGCGAATCGGCTCTTTGAAGGCGAGCGAATCGATGCCTGCGGTGACAACTTCACAGCCTGCGTGCCTTTGTGCCGCCATGGCCGCGACCATGTCTATCCAGGCTACAATCGCACCTCCGAAAGCGGTTCCCTGGGGATTGGCCTGCTGGGGCATAATCAGGTATCTTGTCTCTACGGCACTTTCTTTAGGGCTTTTTCCTTTTTCGTCGACCATTGTATTTATTCCGATATCGATATTTAGAATTCTACTTTCGGCACTTCTGTTTTTGCCTGCTCGGTAGCTTCGAAGTATTCTACCGGTTCCACGCCGGCCCTTTTACAGAAGAATGAGCCGAGAAATTGCCTGCTATAGGTGTTCAACTGTTTGGCGGCTTCATTATACCTGATGCGGGCTACGTTGATTCTATTTTCTGTGCCTTCCAACTTAGTCTGGAGGTCACGGAATCTCTCATTGGCTTTCAAATCCGGATGGGAAACCATAAGATGCCAGACCACTGCTTGAAAGGCTTCGGCATGCGGCGTGACGGTCTCCGGGCTCTGGGTGGGAATAATGACAACCGCATCGGCGACCTGGGCCGTGTGCCCGCCATCCCAGCCGACCACACCGGTGATTTTTGCTTCCTGCTCTTTTACCAGCTTTAAAGCATTAACCAGATTCATGCTGACCTTTTTTCTACATCCCCCCGCCAACGAAGAACCCCATAACACAATCCCTGGCGCTTATCCGGCTTCCATTGAGCCACTTGGCATAACTGCTTTCCCATCCCTCATCATTAATACGCGCTGTAAGTCCGGAAACATTATCCGTCGGCGCATAGGATTCAAGCTGTACAACTTTTCTAAAATCATTGACCTTATGGGTTGCGTTTCCCGCG
>CAYVXS010000204.1:0-5987 GCA_964454885.1 uncultured Pirellulales bacterium | reverse complement strand
ATACGCCAAAGAGGCTACCATAACGGCGTTGTCCGTGCAATATTGTTTTGGGGCGGCTAAAAATTTCCTCGCCGGTGTGGTCGAATCGCAGAACTCCTGTAAAGCCTGCCGCAACGTGCTATTGGCCGCGACGCCGCCACCCAGTAGAATAGTTTTTGCCCCGATTTTGTCGGCGGCCCTTTGTGTTTTCTTGACTAAAACATCAATCACCGCAGCTTGAAAAGAGGCCGCAATATCGGCGATTTCCTGCCCGCTCATGGAATCTGCTTTATTTTCACCCTTCATATCCTGGCCCCGACAGTGATACAACACGGCTGTTTTTACGCCGCTAAAGGAAAAATCCAGTGAGTCCGGCCCGAGCATCGAGCGGGGAAAATCTATAGCCCTGGGATTTCCATTTTTCGCCGCCTTCTCGATACTCGGCCCGCCGGGATAAGGCAGTCTAATTATCGAGGCGACTTTATCGAAAGCCTCACCAGCGGCATCGTCGATTGTCGAGCCTAACAGCGTCAATTCCAGAGGGGAGCGGCAATCGAAAAGTGAGGTATGGCCGCCGGATACTACCAGAGCCACGGCCGGCAACTGCAAATTCTCCTCAGACAACATCGCCGACTGCAGATGGGCGTGCAAATGATTGATTGCTATCAAAGGCTTTTCCCATGCGAAGCTGAGCGTCTTGGCAGCGGTGACTCCGACAACCAAAGCTATGGTCAGCCCCGGCTGATTTGCTACGGCGATCGCGGCAATATCGTCCCTGGTTACATCGGCCCGCTCTATTGCTTCGGCGATGACCGGATATATTTTTTCGATATGGGCGCGGGAAGCGATTTCAGGCACGACGCCGCCGTATTTTTCATGCAGTTGAGTTTGAGAAGCCACAACGGATGATTTTATTATTCCGCCGTCGGCAACAACCGCGGCAGCGGTCTCATCACAACTAGTCTCGATACCCAGAATATTCACGGATTTATTCTTCATAAGACCGGATATTAACAGGATTAACATCAATTGTCAATGTTGGGGGAAATAGCTCTACATCCGACAAGCCCAAAATATGCCGGATTTTCTTGCCGTTCGTAAAATAACCTTGTATGCTAAGAAACGTGAGGAATTTAACAGAGACAGTCAAAGGTTTAGGCAGATAGTCAATGTCGGAAATGGTTACAATATACAAAGCACATCCGGATAATGTCTCGCAGATTATGCAATTGCTTGAGAGCAGGCATCTACATCCGGTAGTAGTGGACGATGTCGGTAAAATGGGAGCCTACAGAAGCCATGAGGTAAGAATCGCCGTTCCCTCGACTGAACAGGGTATGGCTGTGAATATCTTAGCGGAGTTCGAGAAACAGGAAAAAACACGGATTTCCAAACTTGTCAACCTAACAAATGGGATATTTTTACTCGTAGTCGCTCTGCTGGTGCTGTTAGCAGTCGTCGGAATCTTAGATAAAAGTGGTAAATGGTATGTAGCCGTCTGGATATTAATTGTCGCTTGTGTCGGCGCTGCTCTTATCCGGTTGGCCTGGGGCAAAAAATCCCGGGATATAAAATAACAGACTGACTCATAAAAAGCATTTACGCCACGGCGGCGGTCTCGGTCTCTTCGCCGAAGCGAACGCTGATTTTCTTGCTCACGCCGCGTATCTGCATCGTAATTCCGAACAGCACATCAGCAATGCTCATCGTTCGCTTGGCGTGGGTAATAACAATAAACTGCGAATACTCCTGGAATTCCTTAATCAGCATATTGAAACGCTCGTTATTAGCCTCATCCAGAGCGGCATCGACCTCATCGAGGAAGCAGAACGGCGACGGTTTGGTCTTGAAAACCGAAAAAAGCAGTGCCAGAGCCGTCATGGATTTTTCACCGCCGCTAAGTAGTGATATGCTCCTTGTCTCCTTTCCCGGCGGTTTCGCAATGACTTCAATGCCGGCTTCGAGTATATCTTCGGAATCCTCGAGCATGATATCGGCCTTGCCTCCGCCGAAGAGCTTTCGGAAAATTTCCTGGAAATGTCCCCGAATCTGTTCGAAAGTCTCCTGGAATTTTTCAATACTCTTTTTGTTGAGACGGCTGATTAACTGCTGCAGTTGCGCCCTGCTGCTGTTCAGGTCCTGGACTTGCTCGCTCAAAAATTCATGCCGCTTCTCAAGTCCCTCCTGCTCTTCTATCGCATCGACGTTGACATTACCGAGCCGTTCAATCTTGCCGCGAAGCTCGTTAATTTCCTCCTTTATCTGCTCCCAGTCAACTTCCTGCCGGGTATAATCCTTGTAGGCCTCTTCCAGGTCTATCTGCAATTGTTCCCGGATTCTTTCGACAAGGTCCTGCTGCCTGACCTGCAACTGTCCCAGTTCCACCCGAAGCTCGCTGATAAGAGCTTCGGATTGTTCCTTCTCGGTACGTCTGAGCCGGAGCTGTTCTTCGGCCTGCCTTCGCCGGGCCAGAAGGTTTTCGATTTCCTCCTGCAGCAACCGGCCGCTTTCCTGGCTCTTTTCCTTTTCCATGAAAAGCTCCGATACCCCGGTCTCACAGTTAAGAATTTCCATCCGGGAAGTTCTTTCCTGCTCGATGCAGTTTTCTATTTCATCCTGCGCGGCCTGCGTGGCGGTCAGGTTTTCATGCATTTGTTTATGCAGGCTTTCGATGATTTGCCTGGATGCTTTGCTTTGTTCGGTGATTTGCCCAAGTGCAATTTTCAAATCGGTGTGCTTATTTTCCAAAGCCTGCCTTTGTTCTTTCTGCTCGGTATATTTTGCCTCAAGAAGCTCTATCTGAGTCGTTCGCTGGTCGTTTACTTCCTCAAGCTCCTGCAATTTCTGCTTCGATTCGTATTCCTTCCTGACCGACTGGGCAATCTGCTCGGCCAAAAGGTCAATTTCACTTGTAAGCAGCGGTTCCTCCTCCCTCAGCCGTTTTACGTTTTGTTCTATAACACTGAGTTTCGAGGCAACCTGCATCTTTTCGGTATTGGCTTCATAAACGGCTGTCCGCAGGTCCTTGCACAACTTATCCAGATGTGCATTTGCCTGGTTGTTTCTTTCAATCCTTTCCTCAAGCTCGTCTATTTCGGAGGTGACGCCGGCGATGGCCTCCTCCAACTGGTTCAATCGGCTCCTTCGTGATATAAGGCCGGTCGCCCTGCCCATAGGACCAAGCTTGATGATTCCGTCATTACTTAAAAATTCCCCTTTCAAAGTGACAAACTGGTATGGGCCCCGGATTGTTTCGGCCAGTTCGGCCGCCTGTTCCAAAGAATCGACAACGAGTGTTCTGCCAAGTAAATTCCAGACAAGTGATTCGTATCTGTTATCGAACTTGACAAATTCGACAAGCCTGCCTTTTACGGAAGGGATATCCGCCCAATTGTTGTCGTCCACGAACGCTTCGATTTTATCAAGACACAGAAAATCCACCCGGCCGTCGAGTTTTTCTATGGTCTCGGTATCGGCCAGCATTCTTTTCGAATCATTAACAATCAGCGCGTCCGTTTTGCCTTCGAGAGCCGCTTCGACTGCATTGGCATATTCGATATCCGTGGAGACCATCTCGGCTAACATTCCCTCGATATAATCGTATCTGCCGCCCTCTATCGAGCGGTTCTGCAAAATGCTTTTGACCCCGGCCTTGAGTCCCTCGCACCTTTTTTCCATATCGGCCAATATCGAAAGCTCACCGTTGAGAGCGCTTCGCGTTTCTTTATTTTGGGCCAGCCGCTTGTTGTCCGCCGCCAAAGAATTGCCGATTTCCTCGCTTTCGGCGCGTTTGGCTTCCAGGCTGTCCTTTAGTTCGTTAAGCACTTTCTCAATATCACCCGAACGGGCATCATGCCGGGCCTTTTCGGTAAGAAGCTCCTCAAGCTCGGCCCTCGCAACTTGTGCCCGGCCGGCAAGGCGGTCCTTCTGATTAGTCAAATTACTACGATATACAGAAATGCTCTGGACCTCGTTATGAAGCTGAGCTGTCCTCCTGACGATATCTATAATACCTGATTTTTCATCTTCCAGATTCGCTTCCAGCGATGAGCATTCGGCGTTCATCTGCTGGAGAGTTTTTTTGATATCCTCATTCTCCCGGTTTTTCTCTTCGAGGGTTTTTTCGCAGTCCGCCAGAGTTTTTCTATACTGGGCGGAATTTTCCTCGGTAAGATTCTTCTGTTCCTGCAGCTTTTCGAGTTTTTCTTCCGCCGCGGTTTTTCTTTGTTGCAATTCCGCAACCCTGGACCGCAGAAAATCAATTCTTTGAATCTGCTGTTCGATCTTGCTACGAACGGAAACAAGACGATTACCGGCATGATTTATCTTATGCTCGGTTTCTATAATTTCTTCGCCGAGTCTGCTTATCAGGCTGTCCTGTTTTGATATTTCGGCGGCCAGGTGCTCTGATTGCTCCGCTTCTTTCTTAAAGGCGGTTTCTTTTTCGGACAATTGTGTTAGATTCTTGTCATACTCGACCAGAGAGTAATTGACCTGTAGCTCTTTGAGCCTTTGGGTATATTGCAGATAATTCCGTGCTTTGCCCGCCTGGTGCTTGACGCTCCTCAGACTCTTGGCCACCTCACCGAGAATATCCGCCAATCGCAGCAGATTCTGTTCGGTCCGCTCTAACTTTCGCATCGCTTCTTTTTTGTGAGCTTTGTACTTACTGATACCGGCGGCTTCTTCGAAAATAAATCTCCTGTCCGTTTTCGAGGCATTGACCAAATGGTCAACCTGTCCCTGCTCAAGAATCGAATAGGCTTTTGTCCCTATGCCGGTGTCCATAAACAATTCCCGGACATCTTTTAGCCTACAGACTTTATTGTTAATTCGATATTCACTCTCGCCGCTTTTATATATCTTTCGTGTAATTTGAACCTCTTCGGTGTCAATCGGTAATTGCCGCCGCCCCAGGCCCTCAGGATTGGAAATAAAAAGGCTCACCTCGGCGGCACCGAGAGGCTTCCTGCTGGAACTACCGCCGAATATGACATCGGCCATCTGCCCGCTTCGCAGGCTCTTGACACTCTGCTCTCCCAGAACCCACTTGACAGCGTCTACGACGTTGCTTTTGCCGCAGCCGTTGGGGCCAACGATAGCCGTCACGGGGCAATCGAAAACAAATTCCGTCTTGTCTGCAAAACTCTTAAAACCGTTTAATATAATTTTCTCAAGTCTCATTTAATACCCTTAACGTCCGGTAACTGTTGATATAAAGTACAATTCGTATTTTTAAGTAAATACGCAATATTGTTATCGGCCGAGGATTGATTATTTCTTGACATTTAGACCGATTTTTGGCAGGGGACCGGCGATAAATTCTGCGTTAACGGCTCCTTTGTCGCACATTTGCTTCATAAGAGCTATAACTTCAGCATACGAAACACCCAGTCCTCCCGGGTCTTTCTGACCTTCCTTGTCATCGATTAACGGCTCCATGCAAAGCGTTCGGACAACATCGCCGAGATCGAAAGTGCTTTTCATCCGCGCTACTACCCCGTCTCGTATGGGATGTGCTCGGATAATCGATAGATATTCCTGGCCGGCAGGTGCGTTGATTGTTATTTCTTTATCGGGTGACTGTACAAAAATATCTCTGTTACAAAAAATAGGCGCCCCGAATAATACTATTCGCGGCTGTCCACTGCGGGTAACGTAAACCGTCTTTCGTTCGCTCCGGACAATCTGTTCCAGAAAGAAGTTTTTCCCGATCGGCTCTCTGGTTATCGTAATATCGTTTAACTTTCGTAATTGCTCGTACGCAAACAGACAAATATTGAAATCAGCATCGTTCAGCATCGCTTTGGCGACGGCAGCGGCGGTTTGTTGAGATACGGCTGATGACGTCATCGCCTCCAGGGCTTCGAGCCTGTAATCGGAACTGCGGTCCATCGCAATCCGCCTCAGCGGCTCCAAACCTGCGCTATTGCCCAGATTAAGCATGCATCTGGCGGCTCGCAGGCGCACCCTCTCATCGGACGAACTCAGCAGACCGAAAAGGTCGG
>CAYVXS010000203.1:0-5987 GCA_964454885.1 uncultured Pirellulales bacterium | reverse complement strand
AAGACAGAACACAGGAGACAGAAGACAGAAGAAAAATGCAAAACAAAGCCAATTTGCCGGCCTGCGGCCGGAAGCACGAAATTCTAAATCCGAAATCCTAAAATAATGGATTCTTAAGAAAATATTTAAAACAAACCCAATTTCAATTTGGGTAAAATAACACAAGCTCTTTTATGACAAGTAAATAGGTGAAAATAGCAGGATTTTACCGGAAAAAAACAAAGCCAATTTTTCGACAAGCTCAGGACAAGTTTACAATCTCCGCGCAAAAGAAAACCCCGCAGTGAATTGCGGGGCTAAATACTAACGACCAGCGAATAATGACTAACGACTATTCACAATTGACTAATTCATGCGGTTTTATGGTCGAGGAATCCTTCGAGCTTTCTTGCCCGAACCGGATGCTGGAGCTTTCGAATGGCCTTCGCTTCGACCTGCCTGACACGCTCGCGGGTGACTTTGAAGATTCTGCCGACCTCTTCGAGTGTATAGGTGTATCCGTCGCCTATGCCGTATCGCAGCTTTATGATTTCACGCTCGCGGTACGAAAGGGTTTTAAGGACGGCGTCGATTCTGTCTTTGAGCATTTCCTGTGTGGCCGAAGCCACCGGAGAATCAACTTCGTCGTCTTGGATAAAATCCCCGAAATAACTGTCGTCACTTTCGCCGATAGGGCGGTCCAGACTTATAGGGTGCTTGGAAATCTTGAGGACTCTTCTTGTCTCTGCGACGCTCATATCGACTTCTTCGGCGATTTCCTCGATCGTAGGTTCCCGGCCGAGTTTCTGGTGCAGGACTTTGCCGGCGCTTCGCAGTCGGCTCATCGTCTCGATCATGTGGACGGGAATACGAATCGTGCGTGCGTGGTCGGCGATGGCGCGGGTGATTGCCTGGCGGATCCACCATGTGGCGTAGGTGCTGAACTTGTATCCTCTGCGATATTCGTATTTATCGACGGCCCTCATCAGACCGGTATTGCCTTCCTGGATGAGATCGAGAAAGCTCAGGCCGCGGTTGCGGTATTTTTTGGCGATGGAAACGACCAGCCGAAGGTTGGCACTGGAGAGCAGCCGCTTGGTTTCTTCGTACTGGGTGAAAACCTTGTCCAGAATCTGGATTCTTTTTTCGAGCTGCTTCGGCGTCTCCATGACCAGCTCCTGGAGGCCGTTAAGTTCCTGTTTCATCGTCTCGATGTCTTCTGGAGTGATTTGACTGTTGGGACCGGCTGCGATGGTTTTTTCCAGCTGGCACATCTTGTCGTATATGCCGTGCAGCTTGTTTTTAATCGGCTGGATTCTGCTGGTTCGCAGGCTAAGCTCTTCGAGAAGTGTGGCGATTTTTCGCTTAACCCTGCGCATCTGCTTGGAGGCTTTTTTGGCCTCTTCGGTTTCCCCGTTGGCGGTGACCTGTTTGAAGAGAGTCTGATTGACTTTGAGCAGCTTACCGGCGGTTTCGATGTTCTCCGGGAGTCGCTTCCTGATGACATTTTTGGTCAGGAAGTGCGAAGTGCCGACTTTGATAGTTCTGTCGAACGACATCGTCCCGTTGTGTACCTGCTGGAGCAATTCCAGGGAATTTTTGGCGCAGTAGTCGCACTGGAGCATTTTTCTCCGGAAGGTCATTCTTGCTATTTCAATCTTTCGTGCAAGAGCAATTTCAGACCTTCTTGTCAACAGCGGTATCTGGCCCATTTGAGTCAAATACATGCGGATAGGATCGTCGATACGCCGGGCAACTTCTTCGCCGACAAGCTGTTTTTCGAGTAATTCATCCTCATCCTGTTGTTCTTTGTCACTATCTTCATCTTCCACTGCATCTTCGGATTCATCGAAATCGTCTTCGTGCTCTTTTCCGAGCTGCTGAGCCTCCACGTCCGCCTCATCGACCAGATTTATCCCTTTCTCATCCAGCGTTGCCAGCAGGCGGTCCAGCCGCCCGGGACTAATCGCATCCTCAGGCAGATTCTCATTAATCTCCTCGTATGTAAGATAGCCCTTTTTCTCGCCCTTTTTAATGAGAACTTTAATCAGTTGTTCCGGATCCAGCGTTTTTGTGCTCTCGGAAAATTCCTCGTCAATTACAACATCGTTCGTTTCTTTTGCTTTGTTTTTCTTCGTTCTTTTTCTTGCCACAGTTTGCATCCTTTATGTCATATACAAACAATAATCCAATTCGGATCAAATCCTAACTATTCATCGTCAAAACCGCACCTTCAAAAAGCCTTCCCGCATAGTATTATAATTTACGGCCGTATACCGGCGGTTGTTCGCTATATCATTCCCACACTATGCGGATTTTCTCTTCCCGTATCCCCGCCGAACCGGCGTAAATACTGCCTTTGCTCTTCCACCGTCCCGAACGATTTGTTTCGTTTTCGATATCGTTCTATCGTCTCCAATGCACCCGCTAAGCGGGACTCAAAATTCCCTTTTTCCTCACCGGTCTGCGCCAGTTCCATACAACAATTGCCCAGTTTAACGGATTCCATCCTGGCCAGTACCTGCCGCAGAGTAGCTTTCGTATCGGCATTCAGCACATCGAACAAAATTTCGGCCATTTGCCCTAATATCGGTACATTGAAGATTTCCGCCGTAATCTTTTCTTTTACCTCCTCGAACAACTCCGGCATATTCAACAAAATCTCCAGAACCTCCCTCTGTGCCATGGCGAACCGACCCCGGCCGTAATCGATCTCCGGCGACCGCCCGATTTCCCTGTCCCGATGCGCGGTCCTGGCCGCCCGCGTGAGACGCTTATTCAATTCGGCGTTAATCTGCTTATTATCGAGCCCGATTATTTTCGATATCTGATTCACCCTCAATCCGCAATCAATATCCGAGACATTACCGGCCAATAAACCCGTCGCAATGGTCTCCAGGTACTCTTCGATGGCCGCTCTTTTTCCGGTAAGGGTGTCATCGCCCTCGAACTTCTCCTTCAACCTGTCCCACTTGAACTGGAAGACATCGACCGATTCTTTGACAAGCCGCTCGAATCCTTCTTTGCCAGCCGCTAAAACAAAATCGCACGGGTCCTTTCCCTGCGGCACCGAGGTAATTTTGATATCAATCCGCTGCGACAGGCACACGTCCAGCGCCCTGTTCGCCGCCTCCATTCCCGCGACATCGTTATCGAAGATTAATACCACCTTTTTAGCGTACCGCCGCAAAATGCGTCCGTGCCCGGTGGTCAGACTCGTTCCCAACGTCGCGACGACATTGCAGCAGCCGAACTGGTGGGCCATAATACAGTCGGTATAGCCTTCGACAATGATTGCCGTTCCCGTCGAGACAATCTCGTGCCGGGCCTGTTCCAGACCGTAAAGCGAATTACTCTTATCGAACAGGGCCGTTGCCGGTGAATTAATATACTTTGCCCCGGTTTCGTTCAGTGTTCGGCCGCCGAAGCCTATCACCCGCCCGGTCACATCGGTAATCGTAAACATCAGCCGGTTGATAAATCTGTCCTGACCAAAACCGGTAGCCAGGCCGGCCTGCTCTAATAATTTCGCAGGGACTTTGTCGGTTATGGCTGCTTTGGCCAAACCGTCCTGCAAATCGACAGCCAAACCGAGCTGCCATTTTTTTATACTTTCGGGCTTTATCTGCCTTTGCTCGAGATAATCTCGGGCGTACTTACCCTTTTCGCCGTCCTGCAGGTTCTTCTGGAAATATTTCGCCGCCCAGGCGTTCACCCTCGCTAATCTGTTTGGATCAACTTCAACCCTATCACCTTTGCCGGCTCCGACGGGCCTTTGCTTTTGCGGAAGTTTTATACCGGCACGTTCGGCCAATCTTTCTATCGCCTGTGGAAAGGTAAGATTCTCACGCATCTGAACGAACTTGAAGACGTCACCGCCGGCCCCGCAGGCGAAGCATTTGAATATCTGCTTGACGTTGTTGACATTCATGCTCGGCCGATGGTCTTCGTGAAATGGGCACAGTCCGACCATCTCCCGGCCCTTTTTCTTAAGACTCACATGCTCACTTATCACGTCAACGATATCGTTGGCCTGCTGAACTTCCAAAACTATCCGGTTATCGAACATCCCTGTCATATTTTATTCAATCCACATAAAAAAAAGCCGATATGCGATTTACCTCCGAGAATTCCACGCAAAGCGGACACCCCTTTTTATAACTGAATATAGAAGGATAACATACTACATAAATATACCGATAATAACGAAAAAGTCAAGTCGCCCCCTAAAAAACCGCTCCCAGTGCTGAAAAACGCCATATCAGACCATTCGGACATTTAGTGTATTCAGACTATTTGGTGGTGTCCTAATTTGAAACAGAGCATAAAACAAAGACTTTTATTAGTGATTACCAAGTGTAAACTTGTCAATGTATGCTGATCCACTATTGGAGTCTATATGTTACAGACCGTGAAAATTCGAAATATTCAGTCCCTAAAGGGATAAATCCCGACTTACGATGCTATTGATCTGGGTGTGCCATTTCATAAGATTCGACCATATCTGTTACAAGTATGCCGTCTATCGTCATACCCGTCAAATCGCAATTTACAATTTTAGTATTTCGGAAAAAACTGTTTTGTATCGTACAGTCATCAAGCTCGATACTGTTGAAAATCACCGGTCGGCGCGGCCGGTCTTCGCCTGTGTTCATGCAGCTAAGTGAAGAATCGCCAAAATCAACGGCACCGATCTGTGCATCACGCAAATTGATATTGAAGAATTTTGCCTCACTGAGGTCAACATCTTCAAAAACAGCTCCTGACATATTGAGATGGCGAAACTCTGAACCGGAGATGTCTTTATTTTTAATCGTGAATTTCTCAGACAATTTCCTTCTCTCCTTTCCATGATAATGTATGACAATCCCTATATACTCAAACGTTGACTATATATTGACTCCAGAGATGAAGGTGTTGTCATCGCTAAGTATTGTCTCCTATAATCAATTTCCTTACATTGACTTATAAACGTAAAAAAGCCGAATGGTACACAAATATACATATATCCCTTAAGCCCAACTCCGACGAAAAACATCGAGCCTGCAGGAGAACGATTCTTATTTCACTATATCAAGCAGCTCGACTTCAAAGACAAGAGTGGCATTGGGTGGAATTACCGGCGGTCGTCCCCTTTCGCCGTAAGCCAGTTCCGCAGGGATGTAAAGCTCCCATTTGGAGCCGACTTTCATAAGCTGCAGGGCTTCCGTCCAGCCTTTGATGACTCCTGTAACGGGAAACTCGACAGGCTTATTGCTTTTATACGAGCTATCGAATTCAGTACCGTTTAACAATCTGCCGCGATAGTGAGTCCTTACCTTGTCTTCCGCCTTAGGTGTCTCGCCGGTACCTTCTTTTATTACTTTATACTGTAAGCCGCTCGGCAGAACTTTTACCCCTTCTTTGGTCTTGTTCGCTTCGAGAAATGCCTGCCCTTCGGCAAGGTTTTTAGAGGCCTGCTCCGCTCTTTCAGCGGCTTGTTTTGCTAACAAATGTTGCCGGAAAGCAACCATAATCTTCTGGCTTTCTTCCTGGCTTATCGCAAACTCTTTGCCTGCAAGAGCGTCTTTAAGCCCCGATATCAGCGACTCAACGTCAACCTCAACACCTTGTGTTTTAATACTACTACCTATCTGTGTCCCGATTATATAGCTGACTTTCACCATGTCTATCTGGGGCATGGCTTTTTCAGAAACAGCGTTTGCATCGGCAGGCTGTGTAGCTTCCACTTTTTTTCCGGCGGCAAAGACCGATATCACAGCAAAGAAGCTTAACGCCAATACCATAATGTAAATTCTCGTTTTCATTTTTGTCTCCTTCTGCGGATAAAATTTCGCCGTGCGCCGGACCGATTTACAATTCTGACTCAACACACAACTCAAATAAAACTTGGATTATAACATAAAACCACAGATAAAGATATGTGTTTTTTACTTTAAACACAATTTCCCCAAAACAATTATTCCAGTTATTTTATATAAATATCCCAAATACATGATATTTGCATG
>CAYVXS010000202.1:0-5997 GCA_964454885.1 uncultured Pirellulales bacterium | reverse complement strand
ATTACAACTATTTTAGGCAGAGGAGTAGCACCTAATAAATTCAATGTAAAGGTTGAAAGCAATTTTACGGTTTTTTTCCTATAATGACATGTAGACCAATAAATCAATACTTCTTCCTTTTCCTCATTTATACCTCTTTCCTTAAAAGCTGACCATAAATGTGTAAAGTCCATTTTATGACAAATAAATCCCGTTATTTTCCCTTGTGTTTTTTTGCATTTTATATTAATTGATGCGTATGGTTCATTAGTGACAGGACTAATCACTTTACCATCTTTAACTGTGCTCCCTTCAAGTGGTAAAAAATCTGTAACCAAACAAAGTTCACTATCAATCAGACTCCATTCTTTATCTTTTCGTAATATAATTTCTGATTGTGTGTTAGAAAAATTTGCCATTGTCTTTTGTCCTAACAACAATTATACAGTCTGTATGAAACTGGAAACATAGATTGTTTCTGCCAGCATAGGAAGTTTCTGCCGCTTCGTCAATATAGGCTAAAACTTTTGCGTGGCGCTAGTTAGGTGCCGGTTCAGAGATAATTCAGCGGAGTTTCAGCTTAGGTAATCGCGGTTGATACGCCAGCCTATGTAGATACCAATAATGCTGCCGATACTGCTAATCCAAAGGGCAGTCATCAATCCACCTACTTTGGAACCTATCCACCATCCAATCCAGCCGAAGATTATCATGCCCATGAAGATACATAGCCTGTTCATAACTTATTCTCCATGAACTGAGATATTGTTAATAAAATAAGCATCTTGTATCCGGTCACAAAGCTGGTCGATTTTTTTCTTTGCCTGGCCGGTCATAACGGTATCATTTATATGCTATTCGGCTCTATCCTGCAAGTTATGCCTGGAATACCCGAAGTTAAATTTCGTACTGATTCGCCGAATTATTCATGGATATTATATTAACGGGTGGTCAAATTGTAAATTATCGCCTATGTTCGTTGTCTTTGAAATAATATTCGGTTTTTGTTTTTTGATAGCTGGCGCGGAACTACTCGTACGCGGCTCGACGCGTCTGGCGCTGGCGGTCGGCATTTCCCCGCTCGTAGTCGGCCTGACCGTCGTCGCCTTCGGGACAAGCGCCCCGGAATTTGCTGTGAGTATGAAAGCCTCCCTGGCGGGACAGGCGGACATCGCTTTAGGTAACGCCGTCGGCAGTAACATCTTCAACATACTTTTTATATTAGGCATATCAGCGCTTATTGCACCTCTGTCTATCTCGCGGCAGCTTGTTCGCTTAGATGTGCCTGTAATGATTGCCGTTTCGATGCTGCTGTGGATTCTTTCGGCCAACGGCAACCTGAGCAGAATCGAGGGATTGTTCTTTGTCACGGGTATTATTTTTTATACCGCCTTTTTGATTTTTCTTGGTCGTCGATCCGCAGACAACGCCGAACAGCAAACAGATCTCAAAAAACAATCCGGGCCTGAACGTCGTCATAACCGACTTACAATACCTCTGTTGATTCTGGGCGGCCTCGGAGCATTAGTGCTCGGGGCGAGGCTGCTCGTGGCCGGCTCCGTGTCACTCGCCCGGCTGCTGGGAGTAGGGGAGCTTGTCATAGGACTAACAATCGTTGCGGTCGGCACGTCACTTCCCGAGGTCGCAACATCGGTCGTTGCATCCCTACGGGGCCAGCGGGACATTGCCGTCGGCAACGTGATCGGAAGCAATATTTTCAATATCCTGTGCGTTCTGGGTGCGGCAGCGGCGGCATCGAAAACCGGCATGGCTGTGACTACATCCGCACTTAAGTTCGATATTCCCGTGATGACGGCCGCTGCGGTTGCGTGTCTGCCGGTATTCTTTACAGGGAGCAGGATTTCGCGGGGAGAAGGTGTTCTTTTTCTCGTTTATTATGCGGCGTATATCATTTACCTGATCTGGACGGCAAAAACACCTATCGAGATGGAAAACTTCAGACAAGTTCTCTGGTGGTACGTAATTCCGCTGACCGCGGCCGTGCTGATAATATCAGTAATCTTTTCGTTCCGAAACGGGCGGAACAAAACGACCCTCATTTAGAAACATCGGCCGGTCTTTTTCTTCGTACATTCTTCTTTGTCCTGGCCGCAACGATAGCATATCTCGTTTTTCAAAGGCCCGTTATCCAGAAAATCTTTAATATTATCCAGCGTGGTCCGGGCGATATTTTCGATGGCCTCTCTTGTGAAAAAACCCTGGTGGGAAGTAATCAGAACATTGCTGAACGTCAAAAGCCTGGCCAGTACATCGTCGCTGAGAATCTGGGTGGAAAAATCCTCGAAGAAATACTCATTTTCTTCTTCATAAACATCCAGCCCCGCCGAGCCGACTTTGCCGCTTTTAAGAGCGTCAATAAGGGCCTTGGTGTCGATCAATCCGCCGCGGCCGGTGTTGATAATCATTACCCCGTCTTTCATTTTGGAAAGACTCTCAGCGTTAATAACATGGTAAGTATCACGGCTCAGGGGACAATGCAGCGAGATTATATCCGAACCGGCATAAAGCTTATCGAGGCCGATATACTCCACCTTTGTCGCGGCGGCAAATTTCTTGTCCAGATACGGGTCGTACGCCAAAACTTTCATATCGAAACCGCGGAGGATTTTCGCAGCGATTTTTCCGATCCTTCCCGTCCCGATGATGCCGGCGGTTTTTCCGGCCATATCGAAGCCCATAAAACCGCCGATGGAAAAATTGCCGTCACGCGTTCGGTAATACGCCTTGTGGGTCTTGCGATTGAGACTAAGTATCAACGCCACCGCATGTTCGGCCACGGCGTTCGGTGAATACTGCGGCACCCGCACGACGCGAATGGTTCGATAGGCGGCTTTTAGGTCCACGTTGTTGTATCCGGCGCATCGAAGGGCAATCAACTCGACGCCAAGGGTTTTAAGAGCTTTTATAACTTCGGCCGAAAGAGTGTCATTGACAAATGCACAAACGACGCGGCATCCTTCGGCAAGAGGTACTGTTCCGGTGGTCAGGTGATTTTCAAAGTACCGTATTTCGTATCCGTACCCAGAGGCATTAACCTGCTCGAAAGATTCCCTGTCGTACGACTTCGTATCGAAAAAGGCTATGGATGTAGTTTTTGCCATTTTTTTATCAAAGCTACCCTTTTTCCAGGATAACAGCTTAATTAGGAAAAGTACATATTATCCGACCATTATTTTTCATTACTACTACAATCCTATTTATATGTCGGGAGGAACATCTTTGCAAGTCTTGAGAGAACAGTTTCTGTAAGAAGAATATTTTACAATTTTTTCTGAAAGAAATCAATCGTACCTGCGTATATTGATATGGAATGACCTTTTAAGGTAATAACGAATACTGGGTACAATTTAACCTTCTCTTAGGAGCGGACATATATGCCAACTGATATCCAAACACAATCAGGATATGTTATAAGCTGGGGAACTCTGGCTTTAATTAATGGCGGGCTTGCACAGGGTAAAAATCGCAGCGGTCTGGCGTGGTTTCTGCTATCTTTGTTTCTGGGGCCGATAGCAACTTTTTTTATCGTTGTGTTGGAACCGGCTGTAAGAAGAAAAGGCAAGCAATAAAATTATCAGATTAAAACCAGTATATTGTGAGCTTTTTATGAGATACTCTTCATGTTCTTTTCCAAGCTACATGTAATACCAGTGCATAAAGATTTTAATAAGGATACTATTCACATGCAGTGAAATAGGACTGATAATTTTTGCGAAGTCATATATATCTGCATGAATTTCAGGAACATATCCCAGTCGGACGGTACTGTACCATGCCCGCCGTCGTGCATAAAATAACCTAATTTGCTTATCAAAGCTACGCCCGGTTCGGGCAGCTCATCACTTCCCAGGCTTGAGGTACGTATCCATGAACTTCAGCCAGAGGTCCCAATCGGCGGATCCATGTCCGCCTTTGGTCATGAGAAACGACAGTTCGTGTCCGACCATTTCACCCACGTTGGAGTACTTGTCGCTGTCTATGCCCTGTTTGCCGAGCAGCCTGAACGCGGGCGTTGCCGCCACGGCGGCCAGGAATTCACCATAGGGATCCGACCATTTGTCCTTGAACCCGGTCGAAAGCAGGATCGGTCGCGGCGCCATCAGCGCGACTAGGCAATGCGTATCAACCTTACTCGTATTCGGATCCGCTGCGAACTTCTGGTAATTGCCGGCGAACTGGTACGGATAACGTGACGGCGCAACCAGATGCGCGATCGTCTCGCCATAGTTGCGTCGCGCCAACGCCGCTCCACCTTCGCCACCACAGCAGGCGATCACCAGCGCAATCCGCTGGTCGTTGGCACCGGCCCACGTGACCGTCTTGCCCAGACGGGACGTACCGGTAATGGCGATGCGCCCGGCATCGACAGCAGGATCGGTCTCGTAATAATCTATCAACCGACTGATTCCCCACGCCCAGGCGGCGATCGTGCCCCACGCGTCGGGTGCGGGAGTTTCCTGACCGGGCGCAAGGGCGAGCTTGCGGGCGAGATTCACATTGGGCTGACCGGATTGATCCGTTTCGATGCTGCTGTAATTAATCGTGGCATAGCCATAGCCGTGACCAATCAAATAGGCCGGAGAACCGGGGACAGGTGCACCTCCTGTATCACGCATTCCGCCTCTGCCTCGACCACCGAAACCGGGGAAGTTGAAGGTGAGGTTGGTCAACACCGGCACCGGCCCTTTCGCGTCTGACGGTGTGTAAAGGGTCACATCGATTGCCGGGCCATCCGGGCTACCCATGTGCCCCGCCAGTTTCTTCATGATCGCCTTGCCTTCAAGGGCATTGGGATCGGTGCTGACTACTTCCCAGGTGACTTTGGGCGCCGTAGCGGGAATACGACCGTAGTACTCGGTTTCGATGTACTTCAGGAGTTCCGGCCGGCGCTTCTCGTTCCAGGTCCTGGCGTCGGTCACCGGCCGGCCGTCGAACGCCTTGAGCACATCGGGCAGGTTGAGGGGCCCCACCTTTGCCTCGGTGTAATTGACAGGGATGCCCGCTACACTATCGTCTGGTGAATCAGCAATCTGAGCATAACTGATAGACGGGAACACAATTGCCAAAACCGCCAATGCGATAAATAAAACACTTCTCAACGACATAAATGCCTCCTTATAAATTTTCCTGGATTACTTTCGAGATTACCCTTACGGGGCCGATCAGGCCGGATTCGGCCAGAGGCATCGGCCGGTTGAAAAAACCGCCCCGGCGCCCGGCCGGTCCGCCACCAAAAACTCTTTTGTCCGCGGCAACAGTTCGGTCACCGGTTATCCGGTTCGTCCACTGATTAGTGACTTTGATTTCCAGTTGGTTTTCCCCTGGCTTTAATATTTCGGTGACATCCACCCTGTACGGAGGTTTCCACAATATTCCCATTGCCTTGCCGTTGACCAAAACTTCGGCGATATCACCGACCACACCTAGATCGATCAGGATTTTCACTACCGGTCGAAACCAACTCTGTGTCGCCTGCAGGGTTTTCGTATAGGTTGCTGTGCCGGAAAAATATTTCACGCCTTCATCCTCACTTGCAGTCCATGATTCCAGGTCAGTAAGCTGGATTTTTTCCGGTGCTCCCAGGTTCGGAGGGAAGTTGATGTCCCACGGCCCGTTCACGGTCGCAAGCGTCGTACTCACCATATCCGGCAGTGTGCGGGAAGGTGACGAAGCGGCCCGGCTAAAAACTACGAACACCGACTCGCGTTCGGCCAGATGTAATGGTACTGTAGTACGACCTTCCACAATATTATACGAAGCCGGTTCGATTTCGCCGGTATCGGGATGCCAGAGTTCCGCTTCTTTGCCGTCGACACGGAAGCGGGCCTGGAGATCAACAGGGCGATCCGTGCGATTGGCAACGAAGTAGAAGTCGGTATCGCCGGCGCGTCGATGAATCCAGACGATGTCGGAATCGAGCGGGCCGGCAAACTCCGCATCCCTGGGAAGCTCTATCGAGGCATTTACAGTTTCGGGCGGTAACGTACCGGTAATTGG
>CAYVXS010000201.1:0-6078 GCA_964454885.1 uncultured Pirellulales bacterium | reverse complement strand
AGGCGGCCGGATTAATATCGACCGCCTTATTTTTTGCTATTAACATAGTTATACAGGCTATTTAATATCGATCTTAACAAGTCGCCGGTGTGAGTTCTTTTGAGAGTCTGATAGATAAATCTCTATTCTTTGAGGGATTATAATTTCTCCATCTTTAATCCTGTGATAATCGTGCCCGCGAACCGTTAAAAACTGATCTGCTCCAAGGCAATCCATCCAAATCATCTCGATCATGGAATTGTCCCTGTTTTGATAGAAAACGGCTCTTGGAACACGCAGAATCGACTCGATATCCGCTTTTGTCTGTCTGAGAATCGGATAGTACCATTGCCCCTGAATTTGTAGCGGATTTGCCTCTCTGGAGAAATCAACAGACGGATCCATGAAACGAACGGGAACAGTCATGATAATCAATATCGCTTCCGCCAGACATTGATTATCAAGTGCACTTTTAACATCGGGAATTCGTTTGAGCCCCTGCAATACCTCGAATTTTCCCTGAGACAGTCGCCAGGCAAAATCGCCCTGAGGCTCTTTACCGAACATCTCGATGGAATTCGACCATGGATAAATAATGTACCTTTGCTTGGTCAGATAGAAGCTGTCATCAGGCTGATAAAAAGTAACGAACACATCAAGCTGCAGTTTTTTTACCTTAGCCCAGGCATCCATTCCCCCGGCGGCCTCTACAGCCTGCGACTGGTAGCCGGATGGAATATATGTCCCTTGAAGGTTAGGTTCACGATCCAGCACATTCACATCTTCGTGCCGACATCCTGCAATAATACCAACCACCGCTATGGCTGCAAAATTCACAAGTATATATCGTTTGTTCATTTCCACCACATCTCCGTTTTTCTATTTATCACATTTCAAATTCGCAAGCTGCTCCATCAGGGCATATCTTTTTGCCGCATCGTTACTTGCAAGTTTCATTAATTCGGCCGCCACTTCCGGCTTCGACTGCTTAAGTGAGCGATAACGATTTTCACCGTAAGCATAATCCTCGAACGACTCGGTAGGACTCTTGGAATCAAGCTGCAGCGGATTCTTGCCCTGCTCTATAAGTCTCGGGTCGAATCGATATAAGGGCCAATGACCACAGGCGACGGCTTTTTTCTGTTCCTGGTAACCCAATGTCATATTTATCCCGTGTGCGATGCAGTGCGAATACGCTATTATCATTGACGGTCCCGGATAAGATTCGGCCTCGACGAAGGCCTTGACGGTTTGATTGGTATTGGCACCCATTGCAACTTTGGCGACGAAAATATTGCCATAGGTCATAGCCAGAAGGCCGAGATCTTTTTTGGGCGCCGGCTTACCGCCCGCGGCGAACTTAGCTACAGCGGCTCTCGGCGTTGACTTGGACATCTGGCCTCCTGTATTGGAATATACTTCTGTGTCAAGAACGAGCACGTTTACATCCGCCCCGCTCGCGAGCACATGGTCTAATCCTCCGTATCCGATATCATAGGCCCAGCCGTCTCCGCCCATCGCCCAGATGGATTTACGAACGAGATAATCTGCTATGTCAAGCAGCGATCTGCATTCGTCGCAATCGCTCTTCTTGCATTGTTCTTTGAGCTGGTCCACAAGAGCTCTTTGCTGTTCGATAGTTTCCTGTGAAGGGTCATTAGCTATAGATGCTTCGCTTATTTTCTCGGCGAGTTTTTTCTCCACGCACCCCTTTTCGGCAACTTTACCCAATAGCCATAAAGCCCTCTCTGTGAATTTGCTAACGGTCAATCTCATGCCCATTGTAAATTCGGCCGCATCTTCGAAGAGGCTGTTGCTCCATGTCGGTCCCCTGCCGTCGGAGCGAATCGTATAAGGAGTGGTAGGTAAATTCCCGCCGTAAATTGACGAGCAACCGGTCGCATTTCCGATAAAGGCCCTGTCGCCGAACAATTGCGTCAGCAGCTTAACATAGGGTGTTTCGCCGCAGCCGGCACAGGCACCCGAGTATTCGAAAAGCGGCTCGATAAGCTGGCTGCCTTTGACACTCGCCGTCTTGAATAACTTCGAGTCGGTATTCGGGATTGCGAGGAAATACGCATAATTCTCACGTTCGGCGTCTCTAAGCGGTTCCTGTGTCGTCATATTAATTGCTTTTCGTCCGGTCGGTTTTTTATCCTGGTCCTTTTCCTGTGCCGGACAGGCCTGCACACACGCACCACAGCCTGTGCAGTCTTCGGGAGCGACCTGGACGGTGAATTTCATACCTGCTAAATCCTTACCTTTCGCATTGACGCTCTTAAAGGTTTCCGGGGCACCTTCGGTATACTTCGGATCGTAAGCCTTGATTCGAATTGTAGCATGGGGGCATACGAACGAGCATGTCCCGCACTGAATACAAACTTCCGGCTCCCATACGGGAATATTTACGGCGATGTTGCGCTTCTCATATTTGGTCGTACCTGACGGGAACTTACCGTCGTCCGGCATTTTACTTACAGGCAATTTATCTCCGTGGAACGCCATAAGTTCCGCCGTTACTTCCTTGGCGAAATCTGGAGCGTTATCGGGAACCATCTGTCGCATTTTAATCTTGCTGGTTGCTTTATCCGGGATTTTCACCTCGAAGATTTTATCCAGAGCGGCATCGACGGCGGCGTTATTCATATCGACAACCTTCTGGCCCTTTTTGCCATAGGTCTTTTTGATGGCGTCTTTAATTGCATTTAAGGCGGTCTCAAGTTCGATAATCTCGCTTATCTTGAAGAATGCTGTTTGCATTATAACATTGATTCTGGCGCCAAGCCCGAGCTCCTGGGCGATATCTATGGCATCGATTACGTAGAATTTCAGCTTTTTGTCGATAATCTGTTTCTGGACTTCCTGCGGCAGCGTATCCCAGACCTCTTCGGGACCATGTGTGCTGGTCAGCAGGAATGTAGCCCCTTGACGTGCCGAACTGAGCATATCGAACTGTTCGAGAAATGCCGGGTTATGGCAGGCTATAAAATCGGCCTTACTGATTAGATAAGGTCTTCTTATCTTCTTCTTGCCGAACCGAAGGTGGGAAACCGTTACGGCACCGGCCTTCTTAGAGTCATAAACAAAATAGGCCTGGGCATAATTATCTGTTTGTTCGCCGATTATTTTTATCGAGTTTCTGTTGGCACCGACCGTACCGTCGGAGCCGAGCCCGTAAAACAATCCGGAGAAAAATCCCTCGTCGGAAACGGCAAAAGATTCGTCAATTTCCAGGCTCGTATCGGTAACATCTTCAATAATACCGACGGTAAATTCATATTTTGGTTTGTCTTTATCGAGATTATCGAAAACGGCCTTAACCATAGCGGGCGTGAAATCTTTTGAGCCAAGCCCGTATCTGCCGCCGACAATTACCGGATAGCCTTTGAACGGTGCTTCACCTTTGCCCATCGCCTCTCCGACGGCGGTTCGTATATTGAGGTATAAAGGTTCGCCAATTGAGCCTGGCTCTTTTGTTCTGTCAAGAACGGCTATCTTTTTCGTCGTCTCGGGTATTGCAGCGATGAAGTCTTCCGTACTGAACGGCTGGAACAGACGTACCTTTACTACTCCGACCTTTTGACCTTCTGCGACCAAATGTTCTATGGTTTCATGTGCCGTATCAGCCGCCGAACCCATAACAACAATGACTTTCTCCGCATCGGGGGCACCGATATAATCGAACAGATGATATTTTCTGCCTACTATTTTCGCAAATTTATCCATAGTTTCCTGAACAATTTTCGGTACGGCAAGATAGTATTTATTCACAGCTTCCCTGCCCTGGAAATACACGTCGGGATTCTGGGCTGTGCCGCTTATCATAGGCCTGTCGGGTGACAAGCCGCGTGCCTTATGCCGTGCGACAAGTTTATCGTCAATCATTGCCCGCATGTCGTCCATTGTCAACTCTTCGACCTTTTGCACTTCGTGACTGGTTCGAAAACCGTCGAAGAAATGCAGAAACGGTATGCTCGAAGCCAGAGCCGCCTGCTGGGCTATAAGAGCCATATCCATAACTTCCTGGATATTACAGGAAGCAATCTGTGCGAAGCCGGTTTCACGGCATGTCATTACATCGGAATGGTCGCCGAAAATCGATAAAGCCTGGCAGGCCAGGGAACGGGCCGAGATATGAAAAACGGTTGGTAACAGCTCTCCGGCGATTTTGTACATGCTGGGTATCATCAATAACAGGCCTTGGGAAGCTGTAAATGTTGTCGTAAGGGCACCTGTTGCCAGTGCACCATGTACGGCCGCTGCGGCTCCTCCCTCGGACTGCATTTCTGTTACCGAAGGAACGGTTCCCCATATATTTGTTTCACCATTGGCTGTCTTGGCATCCGCGATTTCTCCCATGGATGAGCTTGGAGTAATCGGGTATATTGCAATGACCTCATTTGTGGCATGCGCTACATACGATGCTGCTGTATTACCGTCAATTGTAACAATTCTACGCTTCATTATTTCTCCATTTTCTATAAAATTTGAACAACAAACAACTTAGCTTGTAATCAAGCCCCTTTTACCCCCCTTCCAAACTGCATTTGCAGCAGCGATATTCTATAATACGACCGGACAGGCTTGTCGGTTTTGCATTGCTGTCAGTACCATAGAAAGGGATATTTATACAACTTTGAAGTGGATTAAGCAATACAAAATTTAATCAAAGTGAATAATGATTGAAAAAACTCCCCCCTTATTATCCAGAAGGGATGAGTATTTAAAGAAGTATTAAATGAAATACACCAAAAACAACTTCTCTCGCTCCCCTGCCTCCGCTAAAAAATTATGGGGCACAAGAGTAACATGGCTCAAGTGCCCCATATCAGACGTAGGAGATTTTTTAACTAATAAGCCCCCCAACTCTGTTTACCCGGTATATAATAGCTCGGGCAAATAAAGCGGAATATTCTTGTAATGTTACGAATTCTGTTTTCCTGTGATTCGTTTTCGACCTGTTGGACGGCAAAATCTTGTTTGAATATTTCTGAAATATACTTCTCTGCCGCCGCCTTTTTCTCTTCTTCAGAGCTAAAGAGGTTTCGTACCTTTTCCAGCTCTCCTGTATCCAGCCAAATACCGCCACAATTCGGGCATTCGTCGATTTCTACTTCCTTTTTGGTGCTGAAGAAATGTCTCATCATCACAATGTCGTCACATTTCGGGCAATTTCTCTTTTTAGTCTGGCCGATGACTATACTTTCATCCCGTTCGATGTCCAACAGTTCTTCTCCGGCGGATTCGTGCGGCTCATCGAATTTCTTAAGTTCGAAATTATCGAACCAGATACCTCCACAGCCACCTTTACATACGTCAACCGTAACATCCGAGACAGTCATTTCCTGTAATTGATTTCCACATGCAGGACATTTCATGATTTTGCAATCCTCCCAAAAGGGTTCCATGAATATTTATTTTCTTTTAGCTTTCGTCAATAACGGTTACTGGTTAAAACCAAAATAATCAAGCCATTTTTCGGTTTCGCTCTCACTTAATCCGTAACGTTTTTCTCCCGGTTCTTTTTTCGGCCTTTTTATACTCATTTGTTTACTTAAATTATTCCAGAATTCCTCGGATTTTAATGAGGTCGCTTTTCTTGTACGGGCGGCTTTTCGTATTCTCCTGTCGCTGCTGACGATTATCAGCCTTTTCGGTGCCGTGCTTGAGCTTATTTTATCTTCTATTATCGTATCGGTATCCGTATCTATACCGGAAAAAGATATCTCGAGTTTGCTCATGTTATCGAATCCTGTTTTATCGGGCGGTCCGATACCGTCGAAAATTATCTCGCCGCTGTTTCCCGTTCGCTTTAGATAGTTATCTACAACCAGGCATAATTGCAGGTCACTGATTAAACCCGTGCTTTCATCGACTTTGGGAATTGCATGAAGTAAATTATGACCGTCAATAATAAACATTATTAGAGTGAGCTAAAATGACACGAAAGTGTCATCCTGAGGCAAAGCCGAAGGATCTGGCCATCGAAAAAGGTATCCTTCACTCTGTTCAGAATGACAGCAGTGCCGTCAATGTCACTTATTCTGCCTCGAATCTAATTTCTCCGCCTACGATTGTTTTTTCGACTTTGCCCTTGAC
>CAYVXS010000200.1:0-6123 GCA_964454885.1 uncultured Pirellulales bacterium | reverse complement strand
GGGGATATGAAGTGACAGTAAATGTTAATTTGCCATTTACATACATTGATGGTAAAACAAAAAAATATACTATAAAGTTTAAAAAGTTATTCTACGAATATAAAGGAGAAATAAATCGTCTTGGGATGGAAATTATTATGAATATTATTGACAACTGAACATCAAAAATTATCATATTATGAAAATCCCATACTAGTTGTATATCCTATATTCTGTCTCCTGTATTCTGTGTTCCGTATACTAAGAAAATGAAAATTGTTCATATTATAACACGGTTGATTTTAGGTGGTGCGCAGGAAAACACTCTTATTACCTGCAAGCTGCTGGCGCAGAGGGGCCATGATGTCACGCTGATAACCGGCCCGGCCATCGGCCCGGAAGGCGAGCTATTCGAACAGGCAAAGGGCCAGGGCTACAAGGTAATAGTCGTTGACAGGCTTCGCAGGGCCATAAATCCATACAATGATACAGTTAGTTATTTTGAAATCAAAAAACAATTGCATCAGCTACGGCCGGACATCGTCCACACACATTCGGCCAAGGCGGGAATTCTCGGAAGGTTAGCTGCACATCAACTTAAAACTCAAAACTCAAAACTTAAAATTATCCACACTATTCACGGCCTTGCCTTTCATCCGTACCAAAGTCGGTGGCTGAATAAGTTTTATATCGCCGTCGAAAAATCCGCTGCCAAACGCACGGATTTTTTTATCAGCGTCGCCGACGCAATGACTTCTCAGGCAACCGAGGTCGGTATCGGCCGGCCGGAGCAGTTCATAACAGCGTATTCGGCTATCGAGGAGAAGGATTTTTTAGAGCCTATCCCCCAGGAACAAAAAAAACAATTCCGACAAAAATACAGTATCGCCGAAGATGCCGTTGTGCTTGTCACCATCGCACGGCTGTTTATGCTCAAGGGACACGGTTATATCATCGAATCGGCCAAGGAACTGTCCAAACGGTTTGAAAACTGCGTTTGGCTGTTCGTCGGGGACGGAAATCTCGCCGAACAATACAAGCAGCAGGTTCTTGAATCAGGATTGGCCGAAAAATTCAGGTTCACAGGACTTTTACCGCCGGGTGATATTCCGTTAGCAATACAATCATCGGATATTCTCGTACACTGTTCGCTGCGGGAAGGCCTTGCGAGAACGCTGCCTCAGGCGATGCTTTGCGGCAGGCCGGCTATTTCTTTCGATGTCGATGGGGCAAGAGAAGTCGTCAACGAAAATACAGGCCGATTGATCGAGCCGAAGAACATCGAACAACTAACCAAAGCCTGTGCGGAATTGATCCAGGATGAAGATTTGAGAAAAAGACTCGGCGAACAGGGCAGAGAATCGGTGAAAACTAAATTCGCTCCCGAAACTATGGTCGATACAATCGAAACGGTCTATCAGAAGCTTATGCATTGAAAACTATAAATTAATTAGGGCAGCAGGAAAGGGACCCGGATATGAAGACGAGAAATAATCTTGTAATTTTTTTCGCATTATCTTTGCTCATCATTAATTGCACCGTTGCCGACGATACGAGCTTTATGATTAACGTAGGCAATCGTCAGACAACAAGTCTCAACGGCACATGGCGCATTATTGTTGACCCTTACGAAAACGGCTTTTACGACTATAGATATACAGAAAGCAGCAACGGCTACTTTCGCAACGCCAAGCCAAGAAATAAATCCGACCTTGTGGAATATGACTTCGACACCAGCTGGACGCTTAAGGTCCCGGGCGATTGGAACACTCAAAAGGACGAGCTTTTATTTTATGAAGGGACTATCTGGTATAAGCGTTCTTTCGATTACGAACTCAAACCGGAGAAAAGATTATTTGTTTATTTCGGGGCGGTCAACTATGAGGCTGTTGTATATCTGAACGGAACAAAACTCGGCACCCATACAGGAGGATTCACACCCTTCGGATTCGAGATTACAGATATTGTTCAACCTAAAGATAATTTCCTGATTATAAAAGCGGACAATACCCGCCACAGGGATGCTATCCCCACAGTGAATACGGACTGGTGGAATTATGGCGGCATAACTCGCCCGGTATATC
The DNA here is from genome assembly GCA_964454885.1 of uncultured Pirellulales bacterium. Taxonomy (GTDB): domain Bacteria; phylum Planctomycetota; class Phycisphaerae; order Sedimentisphaerales; family Anaerobacaceae; genus JAFGPS01. The sequence goes on along the minus strand of CAYVXS010000200.1, from coordinate 4,060 downwards.
TCGTTGAAACCGGCCGGACATACATAAAAGATTATTTACTGCAGCTTGAAAAAGGTACCACCGACCAGATAAAGGGATGGGTTTTATTAGACGGATTCGAACCTGAGCAAAAAGTTAAAATCGAAATACCAGAGGCAAACATCTCACAAACAGTAACAACAAATAAAGATGGTTATGCTACAATATCTTTTTTAGCCGAACTTAATCTCTGGTCACCTCAAAATCCGCATCTTTACAAAGTCAATATTTCCTGCAAATCGGATAAGCTCACAGACCAAATCGGCTTTCGTTCCATTACAACCAAAGGAAAAGACATACTACTCAACGGCAAACCAATTTTCCTGCGAGGGATATGTATGCATGAAGAGTCACCTTTTTACGCAGCCCGGGCAAACGGCCCGGAAGATGCAAAAGCTTTATTAGGCTGGGCAAAGGAATTGGGCTGTAATTTTGTGCGGCTCGCTCATTATCCGCACAACGAAGCAATGGTGCGTCAGGCCGATGAAATGGGTTTGCTCGTCTGGTCGGAAATACCCGTATACTGGACAATCCTGTGGGAAAACGAACAGACCTACAAGAACGCTGAATGCCAGCTCACAGATATGATAACAAGAGACAAAAACAGAGCATGCGTTATTTTATGGTCGATGGCAAATGAAACACCTGTAGGCGAGCCTCGCCTCAAGTTCCTAAGCAGACTGGTCGCAAAAGCCCGCGGACTCGATCCGAGCCGTCTTATTACCGCCGCGGTAGAGACCCACTCTAACGGCAACACTGTGATTATTGACGATGCATTCGGCGAATTTCTGGACGTGCTCGGCTGTAACGAATATTTCGGGTGGTATTCCGGCCCTGCTGAAAGCTGCGATGAGAAAACCTGGCGATGCATGTACGACAAGCCTTTGATAATCAGCGAATTCGGGGGCGGTGCCTTGTACGGACTGCACGGCGATAAAGATACTCGATGGAGTGAGGAATTCCAGGAGAACATTTACAGCCATCAAATCGTCATGCTGCAAAAAATCGACAACCTGCGAGGAGTGACACCATGGATTCTAAAGGACTTTCGTTCCCCACGCCGGCCTTTGCCCTTCATACAGGACTTTTTCAATCGCAAGGGTCTGATTTCCGACAAGAGCCAAAAGAAAAAGGCCTTTTATAAGCTACAACAATTTTATCAATCCATCGCCGAAAAAGAAACCGAATCGAAATAGGAGACAACTCCCATGAGCGATACTATTTTAAGAAAGAGGTGAAAAAGATGGAAGATAATGTATCATACTGCGGGCTGGTTTGTGAAACGTGCCCCATTTATCTGGCAACGAATGAACAGGACGCAAAGAAAAAACATCAAATGAGAGTCAATATTGCACAAAAAATCAAGGAGCACTACGGCCGGGAAACCAGGCCGGAAGACGTCGGTGATTGCGACGGGTGCAAAGCGGAGACAGGAAGTATATATAGTACAAGTTGTGAGATACGAATCTGTGCAGTAGAGAAAGGCCTTGAAAATTGCGCGCATTGCAGCGAATATACATGCGACAAGCTTCAGGAATTTTTCACCAAGGACCCTCAAGCCAAAGAGCGCCTGGACGCGATAAAAAATGCACTCTAATCTTATTTGTGTCAGGAAAAGTAACACAATGAAAAGCTATCGAAAAGAACTTTGGTTCAATACATCCAACAGGCGGGAATACATCAATATCACGCCGCAAATCGAGCAATGCCTAAGCGAAAGCGGCATCAAAGAAGGATTCCTTCTTTGCAATGCGATGCACATCACCGCCAGCGTCTTTATCAACGACGACGAATCGGGACTCCACCATGACTTCGAAGTGTGGCTGGAAAAACTGGCGCCGGAAAAACCCCACTCGCAGTATCGCCATAACGGCTACGAGGACAACGCCGATGCACACCTTAAGCGCAGCGTTATGGGCAGAGAAGTAGTCGTGGCCGTCACCGGAGGAAAACTCGACTTCGGGCCGTGGGAACAAATCTTTTACGGCGAATTCGACGGTAAAAGAAAGAAACGGGTTCTCGTAAAAATCATCGGCGAATGAGCAGGTGACAATCGTGGCATTGCTGATTTTCTTAGGTGAAGTATTCGTTATCTCCTTAACCGGAGCATTACAACCGGGACCTGTCACGGCAACCGCAATCACTATCGGTACACGCAATCGCTGGGCGGGGGTACTCTTAGCGCTCGGTCACGGCATTATCGAATTTCCCCTGATCGTTGTGATTGTTATGGGTATGGGGAAATACTTTCAAATTCCTAAAGTTCAGATTGTCATCGGCCTTGCCGGCGGTGCCTTTTTGATATTAATGGGGGTGCAAACTTATCTCGGCCTGAAAGCCGGTGCCGGTAACAAGCCAAAGGCTCTCCACGGCAAACCCATACTTGCCGGGATAATCCTGACGGCCAGCAATCCGTATTTTCTCTTATGGTGGGCGACGGTAGGTCTGGCATTGGCCAATCAGGCCCCCGCCGAATGGGGAATCTGGGCATTCGTCTTTTTCGCTCTGACTCACTGGTTCGTTGATTTGGTCTGGCTGCATCTTTTATCCTGGGCGAGCTTCAAAGGTTCCGTTCTGCTCGGGCGTCACGGTTTGAAAATAGTACTTGCTTTTTGCGCTGCGGCACTTTTCGGCTTCGGAATATTTTTTATTTACAATGCTGTAATAAACCTACTGGGGTGATATTAATTATCTCGCTTATTACTACCTGCATCGAGGATTTGTTTGAGACTATACTGAGATAAAGAATCTTTTTGGGACCGGACAATTTTCTGCAAAGCGGGTGACTGCTCGGTAAGAGAGCGTCCGAAACCTATACGGGCCAGCGCCTCTGAGATATCGGAGAGCCTGATATTTTCAGGATCTTTAGCCGGCAAATATCCCGTCTTAGGTTCGGAAGTTTTGACGATTATGCCGCAATTTACAAAATGATTCAGTATTTTCTCCGCGAACTCCGCAGGAATGTTCAACCTGTTGCATAATATTTCGGCTTCAACGGGAGCCTGGTTCTTCTCGAAAGCAACGGCAATTTCCCTTATAATATTAATAACGGTAAGGTCGTTAGCCACGAAATATTCTTCCGTTTTCCTGGCGGAGGCAATCTCCGCGGCATCAAGACTATTCAAATGCTGTGTGGTAAAAGTCAACTGCAGGCCGAACAGGACAATCAGCCAGCTTACATAAATCCAGAAAACGCTCAGGGGAATCAGGCCCAAGACACCGTAAACCTGACTGTAAGGGATAAACTTCGTGACATACACACCGAAACCCCATTTCGCAAATGCCCAGACCAGGGCCGCCATCGCCGCGCCCCAGATGGCCGGTTTGGCACGAACTTTCGTATTGGGAAGAACAAAATAAAGAAGGAAAAAAGCTACCAATGAAACCAGATAAGACAATAGTGCCGGGATAATATCCGAATCGGATTTTTCCAATTCCGAGAAGGCGGCATTAGTTGTCGCAATATAAACACCGACGCCGAGAAGTATTGGGCCGAGTGTCAGAAGCGCCCAATAATTTATAACACGATGAAAGAAATTTCTGCCCCGGGTAACATGCCAGATATTATTAAACGCTCTTTCTATTGTCGATAGTAAAGCCGTCGCCGCCCAGATTACGATAAGCAAACTGACCAATGTGACCGATCCTGAGTGAACCCCGCTGAAAAAATCGGACACGATCTCGTCAAGATATTCCGTAAGTAAAATTTTCTTACCGGTACCGCCTTCAGTGTCATTTACATTACTTAGCGACTCCGTATCCAAAACAGTATCATTTGCGTCACTTCCGGCTGCATTTAAACCGTCATTGCCATCGGTGCTGTACTTAATGTTTGATAGCTGAAGCTCGTCATATACAAGGTTTTTAAGCCTTTGTCCGATATCACTATAAGCAGGGAACAAGCGGAATATCAACAGCATCACAATAGCTAACGGAATTATCCCGAAGATAGTGCGATATGACAGAGCGGCGGCCTGCTGGCCCGCACGATTGAGCTTCAACAGCCTCGCACAGTGCGACCAGAGTTTAATCTGGAAAACCA
>CAYVXS010000199.1:0-6132 GCA_964454885.1 uncultured Pirellulales bacterium | reverse complement strand
TACGGTTTGTTAAATCCTATCTTCAAAGAGTTGGCATCGTAATTTACAATATCGGGCGCCCCGGCGCCTTTCCAGTCCTCGATCAAAAGCTGTCCGGTACGTGTAGCTGTCAGCTCCGCGTGTGCTATACGGAAATGTGTCGCTCCGAGATACTGATAGGAAAGCGCACCGAGCGCCAAAACAGCTACGACAGTCGCAGCTATCAAAGCTTCGATAAGCGTCACACCCTTATTTTTTTGTCCGCTGTCAGTCGTGTTAATCGGTTATCTCCCGCCACATTTAAGATTTCCAAGACATGAAACCGAAAACATCTTTCATTTATCAACAAATATATATCGGCGTTTCACGCGACTAACTTAGAAATGCCGGTATTTTTATTATTGCCGTTCAAAATAACAACAATAACAATTATACCAGTTTTATTGATTGTGCACAGAAATTATCCGATTTCTGTCATTTTTTTTCAATCAGCCCTGCGGCGACAATTCTTCCCAGTATGTTATTCCACTGAAAATAATGCCCGGGCCTCTCGGCAATCCCGGCGGTTGTGTGTCCGCATTGCGAACCCGCTCGTCATAATCGACAACCATCTGATAATGCCTGAGGCTGCCAATCTCGCCCGGCGACAATATCGACGCGTCTTCTATATCAATCCATTGACCCGTTGTCCTGTCATAGCGTGCCGCCCTCGGCTCCCCGGTTCCGTCCGGATCATACCAGTCACGGTTGATTGTGACATGATTGCCGGCAGCAAAATTGCCATATACGACAAAACCCGTCTCCGGCTCCGCTTCTGTTCTATCGACGTGATTTGTATTGTATAAGAAGTCGTTCGCGGCAAACATCAAACCGTCGAATTCATACATAGTTCCTAACCGGGGGTCTCCGAAATATACGTTTCCGCCGGAAATAAGATTACCGTTACTGTCGTATTTACCCAGAGCCACCATGCCCAGCAGGTCGCCTTCGTAACCTTTGTCCTCATATATGACATTGTCACAAATGTGGATATCTCCCGTAGCCACTATGGTAACTTTGCCGTCAACTAAAAAACCGTAGGTTGTCCTGTTGTGGATCCAGACATCGCCGTCCACATAATAAATTCTGCCTTCACCCAAATATAAAGGTGTATTCGCACCCCTGAAATCTCCCCCACCATAGGCGGTCCTCGGCTCGAAGAAATAATCGTCGCCTTCCGTGGAGCTGCATTCGTTGGACCTGTCGCCCGGATTTTTTACTACCACATCGTATAGCTCGTTGTCCGAAGGCAGGCGCCCCTGGCTGACGCCGGCATCTGAAAATTCCAGGCTAACATTGTGAGTGTTATTTTCCTCATAGTTCATGGCAACCAGATCGGGCACTCCAAGCGCATCGACATTTGTCTGAATCGAGCCGGAAACAGAAGCATCATCATAGAGATTCACGCTGCCGGTCGCATCCACGTTGCCGTATATATCATAATTTTCCGAGTACTTGGGATTGACATTGCTTTGCTCGTATAAAGCGACATCCCCTTTGGCATATACGTTTCCGTAAACCGTATCCTTTCCTCCCCTCCATATTTCCCCGATTCCTTCGCCTATATATGTCGGGTCGCCCGTCCCCCTCAAATCGAGCGTCCAGTTCTGTCCGAAGGCGTTTCCGCCGAATATGGCGTGCTCGTATGGAAAACTCAAAAACGAAAGCTCCACCCTGATTCTTTTTAGCTCGTTGCCTACTTTGCCGGTCGAAATAGCATAAGGAGGAAATTCCTCGTCGTAAACTTCGACCCAGTAGCTTCCTTCGTCAAGAAATGTCTCTCCGATATCTTCGAAGTTCCTGCCATAGGCATTCATTACAAAATTTTCTATTCCCGCTTCGGCTAAATAAAAAGCCTTCATTTTCCTGACATCCTTGTGGGTCAATGAATATTCTGCTTCGGCTAATGAAAGCAGGGTCATACCGATGATAACCATAATAACACCAACGGTAATCACCGCAACCAGCACTATGCCTTTGCGGGATCTCATTACTGTTTTCATAATAATATCCCGTTATAAACCGTAATTTCGCATCATAATGGTCGAGTCAAGCGCCACCTCGATATCATCCTGTTTCAACCGGATGAAAACTCTTACCCTGTTGCCGTCGACATTAAACACCAGGTCTTCCACGTTACCGATAATTTTATGGGGATTTAATTCCGCAATCTGCCTCTGGAGTCTTTTAGCTTCCGGAGTATCCGACCCCAGGGAAAAAGTCATCCGGCTCCCGTTTTGACTGTTTATTGTCAGGACGGAATCGTCGTCCTGACCGACGGTCACACTCGTTGCCTCTTTAACAGGACGACTTATTATATTCATTGCGTAAGAGGCGTCCCGCTGGAGGTTCACTTTCTTCCAGGCCTCGTTCCAGCACCTGTTACCGGCGACCAGGCCGGAGCCTACGGACAAAAGAACTATCATGGCTATGACAGTCACAACAAGCAGCTCTACTACGGTCATACCATATCTGTATTTTGTTTTTATCAGTTTCATCTATTCACGTACAAAGTAACCAGACTCACATCACGGAGTCTCTGGTTCTGTGTCCAGTTGACTGTAACGTTTACCTTTTTATACAAACCGAGGTCTTCGGTAGTAGTATCCCGTGTGAAGGCTACGCCCCCTAAGGAAATGTCCTCGCTCGTTTCGCCCGCGGGGATGTCGATATGGTAATGGTTGTCCGCTTCCAATTGTTCGAGCTTCTGGGCGGCCAATTCGGCGGCTACCCGGTAATTTTTGCTCAGGCTGATGTGGCCGAGACCGTAAACATACAAAAGGGCGCTTCCGAGGATAACAATCGTCAGAATCAGTATGGCCAGCATCACTTCGACGAGGGTCACTCCTTTTTTCGATTTCAGAACAAGCATAATACGTCCTTTCTCTAAAATCGTCGTGAGACTTTAGGCCGCGAACTACCGGCCCTTACCGGCAGTACGATACAATCAAAAACATACCGCCGGTAAAAACAAAAATGACGCTCAAAGAGTCAACCGACACCCTCAGCGTCATTTTTTCCGGTTTCGCTCTATTCCATTGTCTCTTCTTTACACGAAACCACCCTCCATTAACTTTTCGTTAATACTTACTTCTATTCATCTAAATTCAAATACCAAATTTACTATCTGGTATTTTCTTCAAACTTTACAGCTTATGTCCAAGTTTTAAGATTAGTCCTAAGGATTCCTTGTCCATGTGCCTGCTTGATCCATTTGCCACCAATTTACATTCCATGTGTAAGTCGTACCATCGGGTGAAGCTCCTGAAGGGGCAGAAACTCTTATTGTATAATTCACAGGATAATAATCTCCACCTCCGGGAGGTGCCGAATTAACTGACATACTTTGAATTGTATATTCACCAGAACTAAAATATTTTCCATATAAATCAGTAGAGTTTACAAAATTCAGTACATTTGTACTCGCTGTAAAAGATGCATCTTCTTCTGCATACCTCGCACGAATAGCTGTTGCGATTGTACCAACACCTGCCTTTCCTTCGGACCATCTTGCCGATTCTAATCGGGCGGTCATCAGGGGAATAAGGACTGCCGCAAGAACCGCGACTATCAGGACCACCACCATCAACTCAATTAGTGTAAAACCTTTTCTGCTCTTCATAATATTTTTCTCCTTACAAAAAAAACTGGTTTACAAAATTTCTATTCCATTTAATTTAATTTACATATCTCCATATTGTGGACCTTTAATTATAATTTAATACTTTTAATTGTCAAGTGGAATCATATATCTATTTCCCTTTCTGTATTCTATCTTCTGTATTCTGTATTCTGTATTCTATGTTCTATCCCGGTCCCCTGATATCTGAAATCTGGAAAATAGGCAGATACAGGGCCAAAACCACGACCAGAACGATAATACCGACGAGAATAATCATCAAAGGTTCGAGCAGCGACGTTATTGTCGCAATCAGGGCATCGACCTTTTCCTCGTAATAATCCGCCGTCCTGTCAAGGGTTTTCCATAGCGAGCCGCTTTCTTCGCCGGCGCGGACCATCTTTATCACCATATTGGGGAAGAATTTCGTGGTAGCCATGCTCAAAAAGATGCTCGTTCCGCTTACGATATTTTCCTTTGCCTTTTTCAGGGTATTGTTAATTACATCGTTCCTGGTCATATCGGACAGAATCTCGAAGGCCTCTAAGACGGGCACGCCGCCGCGTAGAAGGTTCGACATCGTCCTGCAGAACGAAGCGATGAATGCCTGCTTTATAAGCCTGCCGAACAAAGGTGTTCGCAAAAACAAACTGGAACAGAGGCTGTGGAAACCTTCCGAAACTTTATAGAGCACGGTGAACAGAACTATCAGAATGAAAAATCCACCTATGATGTAATACCAGTTACCGGCCAGCATATTGTAAACACCCATAAAGGCCTGGGTGAATGCCGGCAGTTTCGATGAGCCGAACTGCTCGAACATCACGGTAAATCGCGGAATGACTAAGGTCATGATAATTGTCACGACAACAATCACGAATCCGAACACGAAGGCGGGATACGTCATCGCCTTTTTTACCTTGCGGGCGAGCCTGTCGCGGTTGGTGTAATATTCGGCCACCCGGCGGAACGCCAACGCTATATTTCCACCCGTCTCGCCGGCCATGACAAGCGAGCAGACAAGCTTATTGAAGACATCGGGAAATTCCACCATGCTTTCGGAAATGCTTTCGCCTCTTTCGACCTTTTCGAGCATTTGCTCCAGAACCTTGTGCAGCCTTGCATTGTCGATATCTTCGGCTATGGCATCCAGGGATTCGACTATCGTAATGCCGCCTTCGACCATAGTAGTCATCTGCCAGAAAACCGCCGCTAATTCGGCCGAGCGGATTCCCTGGAACAAGGGCACACTCAGCTTCTTCTTGACTCCCTCGGTAACCATATCGATAGAGATAGGAGTGCATCCCTGGTCCCGAAGCCAGCCGAGAACGTCCGCCTCGGATGCCGCTTTGGTCAAACCTTCTTTAATCTGGCCTGAAAAATCCCGAGCTACGTATCTGAAAGTAATCACTTACATATCCTTTGTATTAACAACTTTATATTCAGTATATTCCCAACACTATGTATATTATTTTTCCATAAAGGTAGCGCTAAGCACCTCTTCGGCTGTAGTTAATCCGGCCGTTATCCTGTTTATGCCGCTCTCGAAAAGACCGTTATAGCCCTTTCTTCGGGACATCTGGCGAATTTCCGATTCGGCGGCCCCGGCTACGAGCCGTTCCCGAATCTCTCTGTCCATTACCAAAAACTCGAATATGGGTAATCTACCCAGGTACCCGGTATGCCCGCACGTATTGCAGCCGGCGCCGTGATAGAATACCATATTTTGTGCCTGGTCAGGATTTAGTTTTAATCGCCGGAGCGTATCTTCGTCCATCTGAACCGGCTCTTTGCAGCGGTCGCAAATTCTGCGGACAAGCCGCTGCGCGATTATCAAATTGACCGTCGAGGACAACAGGTACGGCTCGACGCCCATATAGACCATTCTGCTGATTGCACTCGGTGCATCGTTCGTGTGGAACGTGCTTAAAACCAGATGACCGGTCAGAGAAGCTTTTATCGCGATATCGATTGTTTCCTTGTCACGAATTTCACCGATAAAGATGATGTCCGGGTCCTGCCGAAGGATCGCCCTCAGCGACAAACCGAAGTCAAGCTCGATTTCCGGTTTGACCTGAATCTGGTTGATTCCCGCAAGGCGGTACTCGACGGGGTCCTCGACCGTCGTTATATTTTTCCTCGGGTCCTTGATGTAATTCAACGCCGAGTACAAAGTCGTGCTTTTGCCGCTGCCGGTCGGGCCGGTAACGATAATAATGCCGTGCGGCTGTCGGAGATTATCTTTTAGCTCCTGCAGAAGCGGCGGCTCGAAACCGAGCTGATCGAGATTATGGTTTAAGGCCGCCGAGTCCAGAATACGCATGACGACTTTTTCGCCGTATATGGTCGGAATGACGGACACACGAACGTCGATATCTCTGCCGGTAGCCTTGATTCGGAACCGCCCATCCTGGGGAAGCCGGCGTTCGGCGATATCCATTCTCGAAAGGATTTTAACTCTCGTCGATACGGCGGCCTGCATCTTTCTCGGCGGA
>CAYVXS010000198.1:0-6155 GCA_964454885.1 uncultured Pirellulales bacterium | reverse complement strand
AGTCTGCAAGAGTGTGTTCCTCTGTTAGAAATTGCCAAGCGAAAGCAGCTAATCACTGATGTTAAAATGTCTGAGATTTTAAATAAGCTCGAGGTTATTTCCAAGATGCTCTCAGGTCTTATTAATGGTCTGGATAAAAGAAAAAGTATATAGAACGAGTCAGAAACAAAACAGGAGAGCAGCTCAATTAAATGTAAACGCCTATTATGTACAATAAGCGATTCTATCTGTATCAGCAGACAAATCACTACCTGTCACGGACTAACAATATTCAGACCGGTAAAAAAATATAACTTTCACAAAGATTATTTATGAATAATAAATACGATGAAAAATATATGCAGATTGCAATCGAGCAGGCCGAGATCGCACGGGCCAACGGTGATGTGCCGATTGGGGCTGTTATTGTTTACCAAAATCAAATTATCGGCAAGGCATATAACCAAAGGGAACAGTTAAAAGATCCCACCGCCCATGCGGAGATAATCGCCCTGACACAGGCGGCGGCATTCCTGGAAAGCTGGCGACTTAATGACTGCACGATATATGTCACTCTGGAGCCGTGTCCCATGTGTGCCGGGGCGCTTGTTCTGGCAAGAATGAAGCGATTGGTCTATGGCTGCGACGATCCCAAAACCGGTGCCGTTAAAAGTCTGTACAACATCGTACAGGACCAAAGACTGAATCACCGTCTTGAAGTGACATCAGGCGTCCTGGCCGCCGAATGCAGCGAACTGTTACAGGAATTTTTCCAAAAAAGAAGAATTGAAAACAAAAATCAATAGCAACATTTCATAACGGAAAACTCATTGGGTAAATACTCCATATCCGGCCAAACCAATCCCCACAAGAAACAGAGCCGTTAATATACTATTGACAATGAGAGTCTGGTTCCCGATGTATCTGTCACCTACGAACCAGAATATATGTCCGAAGATTCCTCCTATTAATAATACCCAGAAAGCCCATTTATGTCCCTGAATTAAACTCGATCAAATTATCACTAAACAGAAAAAAGTGCCGATTGTCGCCCCTGTGTTATGCATTATCGCAAGAGCCTTCGTTGTCGCTATGTATTTCTTATCGAGTGTAAGCAATTCTTCATTAGTAAACGTCATTTTTAGAATCTGGGCATATTTTCCAACCAACGATATGATAAGACTCAAAACAGATATAAGAAACTGGAAGCCCGCCTCAACAGATAAAATAATAGAAGCGATTTTCAACATTTTATTTCCCTTTCATGTCGATTTGTTATGCCCCTTCATTATTCTGGTTTTTCACAGATAATCTGCTTTATCCATATCCTTATTAACAGCGACTATCTTAATTATGGCATAAGCAAATGCACAACAAATTACACTCGGAATCCATCCCAGGAATACAATTAAACCAACACCAACCGCCTCTGGAAACAGCGAGTATATATTTTTACCTAAAGGCAAAAAGAGCGCAGGCAATATCACACACCAAGCAACAGCCCACAGTACATACAAACCCCAACATAACAAAATATTCGAAATGAGATTTCCGCCCTTATATATTTTATATACAGGAATTCCAAACACACCAACAATTAGATGTACAAGCTGAAGAATTAAAACAATAACTTGTAAAACAGTATGCAAATCTTAATCCTCCGAACTATTATCTTGAAAGTCCAGAATCAATTTTGTTGATGGCAGAGAATCTGCACCGGTCCGAGCAGTCCGCTTTCAAGCGGGCGCCAGTCGCGTCTAACCTGGATATTGGTTTTAGTCAGACGTTCATCTATCGGAAGCTTACTATCCGCCAATAGTCGATTGCGCCAGGAATTTATCACATCAATCTCCAGCTCGTTCCGGCCCCGTCTGAGCACGCCCGAAATATCCACCCGGAAAGGTTTAGTCCAGACAATACCAAGGTCTTTACCGTTAAGGCGAACCGAGGCAATCCCGGAATCTTTTACATCTCCCAAATCCAAAAGGAATAAATCTTTTCCCCCGTTCCGGTTCGAGGCAGATTCATCACGCTGCAAGTTGCAGTTAAATAACTTCGTATAGGTTGCTTTCCCCGAATAGCCCTGAACTCCTGCATCGGGATGGTCTGTCCAGCTTATAAGCGTATCGAACTGCACGGATTGCGGTCCTCCCCAGGCCGGGTCAAAATGGACCTCCCACGGGCCCTCGATTGACAATACTGGTTGGTATTTGGAATTATTTGCAGAGGTAGTACCCTGTTGTGTCACCGGGATGGAATTGCTGAATACAACAAACCAACTGCCATATGGCGCAAAATGCAGAGGCATATGCGTCCTGCCGTCGGTCTGGTTAAAAGCTTGAGCTTTGCGAATCTCACCTGCCACCGGATTCCAAAGCTCCGGCCGCCGTCCCGGCACTCGAAATGTGCATGTCACATCCTGAGTCTGGTCTGTCTGGTTACAGACAAAATACATATCCGCTTCTTCGCCTGTCCCGAGTATTGTCGAGGGGACGATGTAATGAATATAATCGAAACCTGTCTGTGAAATAATCTCCTGAATTTCAAAGTCAGGTTTTATATCAATCTGAAGAAGTGTTTCACGGGCAGTCTCGCCCCAGATTACCTTGCCTTTGCCGAATGTATTTTCCCCTGTGGGTTTGTCACCCGGTCCCCAGACCATATCGGCCAAAGCTGCGAACTCATTGTCGCACCGTGGATATCCTGTCAGACTGACAGTCCGTATGGGTTTTGCCCCCAGAATTAACCCGCCGTTATAGACAATCTCCCTGATTTTCTTTAATGCAGCTAATGACAGTATTTTATGGTCCGGCAAAACCAACAGGCGATACTTCATGCCACTGCCCAAACAAATGAGGCCGTCGGAAACTGTGGTCTGCCCGATCAGGATTTCTTCAGAGACAGAATCGTAATCGTATCCCGGTAAAGCACCAGCGGGGTCGTCCTCTTTCAACCGTCTCAGATTGGGAACGTGGTCGCCCTGATAATAAAGGACATCCGCCACGAACTTTCCCTGCTGCAGTAAAAACTGGCAGCGGTGCAGGTAATCGAGAAATGCATCGGCATATTCCCACCATGTCACGTTCGGATTGAAATGCGTGCCGGCAAAATACTCCTGTCCCGGTATCCCCATCTCAACGGGCGAACAGGTAAAAGTATGAATAAAACACAGGTTAAGACCGGCGCATACTTCATGCTCGAATGACGGCTTCTGCGCCGACCACATCACATCTTCCCAGTGAGGTCCGATGGAGGTGAAGGCCTCGGCCCCGACATATTTCATTCCGTATGTATGGGCTGCCGAAGATGTTTGTTTTACATAGAATCTTTCAAAAGGCCGGGGCCGGTGCGGTGACGGCACCCAGAATTCTCCCATGGCAATGTCACTTCGTCCCAGGCACTTTAACGCATCGAACGGTCCCGCATGGGGCCCGCCTGATTCGGGATGAATTCCCATGCCGCGTTCATGGGCCAGCTCCGCGAAACATCCATAGTGATTGTCCGCAATGCAGTCTCCCACCGTCTTGCGAAAATCGGCTAAAAAACGGTTGCTGACGTCACGATTTTCTATAATTTTCCCCGCAATGACCGGCAGATACGGTGTGGGATCATAATCACGCCGTTCGATGAACTCCCGCTGGAAATTCTGCGTCCAGTTCGCACCGCCGCATTCCCAGCTATCGGTACAAAGATACTTGACGGTTTGTCCGATTAATGGCCCGGCATCATCCAGTATCGGCCCTACAACCTGGTCCCAGTACTGCCGGAAGATGTCGGAATCCATGTAATCTATTACAAGACCCTGCCAGTCGCCGCTCGATGTGGACACGCGAGCACTGCCCAAAGAATAACCGAAACGAAGGACGACCCATTTACCTTCCGGGACATCCCAGTTTAATGTCCCATCCGGCAAAAGTTTGTCGGTGAGATTAATAATATCCTGTAATTGCGCATCCTGTTCACCTTCAACCGCCGGATAATCTTCCAGGAGGAACCGGCAATCCGGTGCGTCCCAGCCGATTTCTTCGAAAACAGCTTTTTTTTCCAAGTCCCGAATCGGTTTGCGTCTCAGACTCGCAGGATTGTTATTCAATGGATAGGCCAATACCGCAATGTCACGATAGTAGCCGGACATGTTTTTTGGTACGGGCAGAATTATCGGCTCGGAGGCCGGGCCCTGAACCCGCATTTCCGACCATGTCAGGGTCTTTGCGGCTATATCAGGCGTCACCATCGGCCCTCCAAGGTTCCATCCACTCGTGATATTCAGGCTAAGCTCCAGCCCGAGTCGATCGGCTTCTTTGGCGGCATGTACGAAAAGCTCACGCCACTGAGGCCCTGCAAAAAGCGGCCCCGCCGGGACCTGACGATTGCCGCGTTGATCCGCTCCGCCGGCGTCGAAAATCATGGCGCCGCTGAAACCTTTTGCCTTCATCTGCTCCAAATCACGGGTGATTGCTTCTTTAGTAACATTACTGTTGAGCCACCACCAGAAGCAACGCACTCCGGCACTTTGCGGCGGATTTTCGAATCCCTCCCTTAAAGGAGCAAACGTATCTTCTGCAATTCCGCTATCTCCTCGACTCTGCACAGAGCAGGAGAATAAAAACAAACAGAAAATACTAAAAAGCAACCATGCTTTTAAGTCGATTATATTCGGGACAAGTTTCATTTTTCTTTTATCAGACACCCGGAACCTCGTTTAGATTACACGGCCTTTATACGGATTTGAAATACACAACGCTTCGAGCCCCTTAGTACGGATTCCTTTAATTCAGCATCAATAGCTTTGCCTAAGATAGTTTCGTAGGTATATTTCTGCCAGCCTATGGAACATTGGCAAAAGTAAGCCGGTGTGAGCTTGCTGTTGACCAGTCTGCAGACACAGTCCCGCTCAGGGGTGGTGATTTTGATTATACCATTTGTTTTGTCGTACTCGAATTTTTCTCCCTGCGAGCGTTCCATGAGTTTGAAAAATCCTTCGGGATCTCCCCTGTACTTTTCGGCCCATCCTATCGATTTAGCACAATTTCTGCCTAACTGCTCGATGAGTTCGAGTCTCTGCTTCTCGTCTAAATGCGGCTCAAGTAATTCCCAGAGCTTTGCGATTTGTTTTTTTGTGTGATCAAGCCACCATTTACAACTATTAAGCTCTTTTTGTAATTCCTGGAACTTTTTATTTTCTGAAGCATCGCTCTGAGTGCCGCTGCTCAAATCCTCAAACATCACGGATGCGGCACAGGAACACATTCCCATACCACAAACGCGATTCAATAATTCTCGTCTTTTCATATTCAATCCCTGTTATTTTTACTCACCCATCAATTCGGCTACTTTGGATTCTATAGCTTCGGCCCAGATTTTATAGCCGGTTTCGTTGGGATGCAGAAAGTCCGGCATGATATCCTTCGTCAGTGTGCCGTCATCCGTAAGAAACTTCTGGTTGATATCCATGTAATAAATTGTCCTGCCGTCTGCGACTCTCGATGCGAGCAGGCTGGCTTCGGCGTTCTTTTCACGCTGGGCCGACGGTTCCGGATTGCGAGGAAAAATCGCCAGCAGGAGAATCTTCATTTTTGGAAACTGTGTGCGCAAACGCTGACAGATGGTGATGATTCCGTCGGCGATTTCTTCGGCGGTATTATCTTCGCCGTTGGAATTATTAGTGCCTATCATAATAATAGCAAGTTTCGGAGAGATATTTTCGAAGCTGGAATGATCCAGCCGCCACAATACGTGCTCTGTGCGGTCCCCGCTGAAACCCATATTGACTGCGTTGCGCGGCGCATAATATGTATCCCAGATTTTTTTCCCTCGGTTTTCCCAGCCGTGGGTAATCGAATCGCCGATCCACAACAAATCGACGTTTCCTTCTTTCAGCCGCTTATTAACCGCTTCGTGACGCGGCTCCCACCACGATGCCGCCCACTTGGCGGTTTGCTGAACAGGTGTGACGGCCGAATGGGTTTTGCCTTCGACAGATTTGAAGGCGAGCTTCTGCTGACTCGCGCATCCGGAAAAAATAATACCTGTTGTTAATACGAAGATAATGGCTGTTAGTCTGCGTCTCATTTGTTTCTCCTTGATAATTCTAAAATAATGTTCGGCTATTACGTTTTATTTATTCTTCAGGATTTTCCCAATTCCATTTCATCTTCCCTAATTCTTTGTAATTA
>CAYVXS010000197.1:0-6214 GCA_964454885.1 uncultured Pirellulales bacterium | reverse complement strand
AGGTGGTGGACGCCCAACCGGCTGATACGAGCTATCCACATACGATGATTGAAATGTTCATGGTCGAGGCCAACGATGCCGTCGCTTCTCTTCTGGACCGTCTCGATGTCCCCTTTATGAGGCGGATTCATCCGGAGCCGGATTCTTTGAGTATGAAAAATCTCTCTACGATGGTCAAAGCCTTTGGATACACACTTCCGCGAAATCCGGATCGTAAAACGCTTCAGGATTTATTGTCTGCGGTTAAAGGCTCCGACAGTTCTTTCGGTGTGAATTTAGCCGTCCTGCGAAGCTTCGAAAAAGCCCAATATGCACCGACGAGTATCGGCCATTATGCTCTGGCCTCGACATATTATTGTCACTTTACAAGCCCTATTCGTCGATATGCCGATTTGCTTGTTCATCGTGTTCTGGAATATTATCTGCAGAATCGCGTGGAAGATGCGAAACACGAGGCGGCATTGCAGGATTTAACCGAGATTGGTAAACATATCACTTTCACCGAGCAGCGGGCCGAAGATGCCGAAGAGGAATTAAAAACAGTTTTAATCCTGCAAATGCTCTCGAAAAGAATCGGTGACCAGCTCGATTGTGTTGTTACCGGCTTGACGAGCTTTGGCGTATTCGTGCAGTGTAAAAAATTCGGAATCGAAGGTCTTATCAGGACCGAAGACCTTGGCCCCGATGACTGGAAATTCAATCATAAAAATCAGTCTCTAATAGGCAGCCGTTCGGGGGCCAATATTCGTCTGGGCAGGGCGATGAAAGTCAATATCGTTTCTGTGAATGTCCCGGCCCGGCAGCTCAATCTCAGCCCGGTTGAGCCGTTGGCTCAGGAACCTAAAGAGCAGGAAAGAACAAAATCCCGGCGCAAAAAGAAATATGTAAACAGGCGGAAAAATCGCCGTTAATAAACATTGCCTGAGCAGTTACCTTGTTTTGTTGACATTCCGGTAGAATTTTGCGATACTTATCGCTTTGGATTCAATCGACTTAAATATATGTTTTTGGAGCAGAATATGAAAGCATCGCAGATGCAAAAAGGTCAAACCGTTACAATTGACGGCAAATTGTACGCCATCGTTGATTATCAACACGTTAAATTAGGCAAAGGCGGCGCGGTTTATCAGACAAAATTAAAGAGTCTGGCCGACGGTTCAATTCAGAATATTCGCCTGCGTTCCGAGGAGAATATCGAAGAAGCTTTTCTGGACAAAAGAACCTACGAGTACCTGTATTCGGCCGGCAGTGAACATATCCTGATGGACACGACAACCTACGACCAGATTACTCTGGATGACGACGCCTTCGGGGACGGCCCGAAGTATCTTAAGCCCAATACTCAACTGCAGGTCAGTATGTATGAGGGAAGGCCGGTCGTAGTGACTTTGCCGAATACTGTGGATTTGGAAGTTACCGATACACCGCCGGAAATAAAAGGCGCAACGGCGACAAATCAGAATAAGCCCGCGACTCTCGAAACCGGCCTGATTGTCCAGGTGCCGTCGTTTATTAAGACCGGTGAGCTTATCCGCGTAGATACTCGTACAGGGGAGTATGTTACAAGGGTGAAAGAATAAATATTTATATGTCACTGACAGACGGGCGGCAGTCCGCGTTATAACAAAAAATAGAATTATGCCTTTGGGTAAAATTAACAAAACTCTTGTCAAAGTTTTCGGATCCCGCAACGAGCGCCTGGTTAAGGCGTATTCGGTTATCGCCCGGCAGGCTGCCGAGTACGAGGAGCAGGTAAAAAATCTCGATGATAATTCTCTGAAGGCAAAAACCGTCGAATTCAAGGAAGCGATAAAAGCCGGGAAAAAACCCGAAGATATATTACCTGAAGCCTTTGCGGTAGTCCGCGAGGCGGCAAGGCGAAATGTCGAAATGCGTCACTTCGACGTCCAGCTCGTCGGTGGAAACGTGCTGTACGAGGGGAAAATCGCCGAGATGGCGACAGGCGAAGGCAAGACCTTAGTGGCAACCCTGGCTGCTTACCTTGTGCACCTGACCGGCAGGAAAGTTCATATTGTCACCGTCAACGACTATCTCGCCAAGCGCGACGCCGAATGGATGGCCCCGGTTTATGAAGCGCTCGGGCTGACAGTCGGGGCGATTCAGGCGGATATGGACACCGCCGGTGAAGAAAGAAGAAATCAATACGCTTCTGACATAACGTACGGCACGAACAACGAGTTCGGCTTCGATTATCTTCGCGATAACATGAAAACATCTCTGCGGCATATGGTGCAGGGGGCTCTGCAATATGCCATTATCGATGAGGTCGATTCGATTCTGATAGACGAGGCCCGGACGCCTCTGATTATATCAGGCCCGGCTTTCGATGATGTCAGCAGGTATCGGAAAGCGGATGATGTCGCGAGAAAGCTGATCAGTCTTCAAAGCAGTTACGACCGCACTAAAAAACAAATCGACTCGGCCGAGAGAGCTTTGGCCAGCACTCAGGGTGAGCTTTCCGACGCCAAAAAAGATAAAGACGGCAATCGTATTCAAAAAGCTCAAAAAACTATCGAAAAAGTCCTTGCGGAAAAAGAGACTGCCGAGGCCAGATTGGTCGATGCCACGCAATATTACGAAGTCGAATACGATAAAAAAGCAGTTCATCTCACACATGAAGGAGTCGGAGCCGCTCAGGATATAGCCGGAGTCGGCTCGTTTTTTACAGGCTCGAATATGGAATGGCCGCATCTTCTGGAACAGAGCCTCAGAGCGCATGTCGCTTTCGAAAAGGAAAAAGACTACGTCGTAATGGACGGCAAGGTGATTATCGTTGACGAATTCACAGGGCGGTTGATGCACGGCCGGCAGTGGTCGGACGGGCTTCACCAGGCGGTCGAGGCAAAGGAACAAGTGACCGTCAAGGAGGAATCCCAAACGCTTGCAACTATTACATTGCAGAATTTCTTCAAGCTTTATGACCAGATAGCGGGAATGACCGGAACTGCCGCCACCGAAGCCGAGGAATTTCTGAATATCTATAAACTTGAAGTGGTCGTAATACCTACCAAC
Organism: uncultured Pirellulales bacterium; assembly: GCA_964454885.1. Lineage (GTDB taxonomy): Bacteria > Planctomycetota > Phycisphaerae > Sedimentisphaerales > Anaerobacaceae > JAFGPS01. Next base: position 3,181 of record CAYVXS010000197.1, on the reverse strand, counting down.
AAGCCGTGTATCAGGGACGACCGTGAGGATGTTATCTATAAATCCGTTCAGGAAAAATTCGACGCCATCGTGGAACAGATCCATGAGATAAGCTCCGCAGGCAGGCCGCTGCTGATAGGGACGATAAGCATAGAAAAAAGCGAGGCACTGTCGGAGGCCCTGACGAAAAGATACGGTCTGGATCACGAGATTCTGAACGCCAAACAACACGCCAGAGAGGCCGTAATTGTAGCCAAAGCCGGGCAACAGCACGAGGCCAGGGACGGCAGCAAACGCGGCAATGTCACCATAGCTACGAATATGGCAGGCAGGGGCACGGACATAAAGCTTGGTACCGGAGTCGCCGATATAGGCGGGCTGCACATACTCGGCACCGAGCGGCATGAAGCCAGGAGAATCGATAACCAGCTCCGGGGCCGCTCGGGAAGACAGGGTGACGCCGGCTCGAGCCAGTTTTTCCTCTGCTTCGACGACGACCTGATGCGCGTTTTCGCGCCGGAATGGACCGTCAAGGCCCTGTCCTGGATAGGCTGGCAGGAAGGAGAGCCGATCTACCACAAGAGGATAAGCAAGGGCATCGAAAAAGCACAAAAGAAGGTGGAAGAGAAAAACTTCGAGGTCCGCAAGAGCCTGCTCGAATACGACGAAGTGATGGATTACCAGCGAAAAATATTCTACTCGCGCAGACGCCGGATTCTGACCGGTAAGGGACTTAAAAATATTATCCAGGAAATGATAGATTCTGCAATCGAACAGAATTGTAAGACCATTCTGGACGAGAATTATCCCTACAAGTGCATACTGGAGTGGACGCGAACCAATTTCAGCATTGATTTGAAGCTTTCCGATATAGTCGGCATCAAGGTCGAGGAAATCGAAAACATCATAAAAAATAAGGCTAAAGATAACGCCTCCAACAATATATCGCTCTCGATGGGCGAATATCTGGAAGATTACAGCGATCCACAAAGCTGGGACATTGCCGGTTTGTGCAAATGGGCGATGAGTGCCTTTCGTGTAAGTCTTAGTCCCGGCAAGATTAAAAATCAATCTCCTGAGGAAATCGAGGAGCAGTTAACATCTGCCGCCGCGGAACAAATCGACAAGAAGGATTGTTCCCAGCTTGTTGAGTTTCTCAAAGAGGATTTCTCAATCCGCACTTTTGTCGAGTGGGCAAGGGCCAAATTCAATATCAGTCTGGATGCCGCGGAGTTGTCTGATTTAACAGCTTCCGATATCCGCAAACACATCGGCCAGAAAGCCACCGCTAAATATAAACAGAGGGAAATCGAATACCCTGTAGAGTTTGCAATGAATATGGTTTACGGGCCGCAGGGGACCAACGTATATGCCTTTGAAACACTCGCCGACTGGGTTAATAAGAAATACAACGCCAGACTCACGGTAGAAGAGATACAAAACGCCAAACCGAGAGCATTACAAAAACAGCTTCTTGAGTTGAGCGAGAGTTTCAATGACGGCAAACTGGAACAGGAGCTTTCCGAAAAAATCGCCGGATTAAGTATCCCCGAATTGGTAAAATGGACCAACGAAAGATTCGATACCTCTTTAAGCGAAGACGACCTCTCGGGTGACGGCGGCGAAATCAAAGATAAATTATCCCTGCTGGCAAAGGAATTCCTGCGAGCCGAGCTGAGTGACCTTGAAAAATATGTCTTGATACAGGTTTACGACAGCACATGGAAGGACCATCTCTTTGCGATGGACCACCTCAAAAGCAGTATCTGGATGCGTTCCTGGGCCGAGAAAGACCCCAAAACGGAGTACAAGCGGGAAGGCTATCGGATGTTCGATGAAATGCTGGCCACCATAGAGGACCGCGTCACGGATATTATTTTCAAGGTGCACCTCGAAGCCGGAGCCCGCGCAAGGAGCGTCTGGAACGTCAGCCAGACAAGTCACGATGAGGTCGGCCAGTTCGCAATGGCCGAGCGACAGCGGGCCGCCGCCCAGGCACCGCAGGGAGAGGTGAAGGTAAAGCAGATCAAGCTCGATGCCCCCAAGGTCGGACGCAACGATCCCTGTCCCTGCGGCAGCGGCAAAAAATACAAGAAATGCTGCGGCAAAAATGCTTAAGATGAATTATTAAGGAGAGACAAATGCACAACGGTATCTTTAATATTCCACAACCGGCGAATGAGCCATGCCTGCAATATTCCCCCGGCAGTCCCGAACGCGACGAGTTGACCGCAAAGCTTAAAGAGATGTTGAATAATCAAATCGAAGTTCCCATGATTATCGGCGGCAGGGAAGTCCGCAACGGCGAGCTTGCCGATATACGCTGCCCCCATGACCACAACCACATCCTGGGTCGGTATCATCAAGCGGACGCAGCTTCTGCAATCAAAGCTGTCGATGCCGCTCAGGAAGCGAAAAAGGACTGGAGCCGAATGCCGTGGGAATCCAGGGCGGTTATAATGCTCAAGGCCGCGGAGCTTTTATCCGGTAAATACCGACAGACACTCAACGCCGCAACAATGCTCAATATGAGCAAGACACCGCATCAGGCTGAAATCGATTCGGCCTGCGAGCTGATAGATTTCTGGCGTTTCAACAGCTTCTTTATGCAGGATGTTTACAGCGACCAGCCGATGTCCACAAAAGGGATATTGAATTTTGTCGAGCATCGGCCGCTCGACGGTTTCGTTCTGGCACTGACACCGTTTAATTTCACATCGATAGCGGGAAATCTCCAGACCTCGCCGGCCCTGATGGGTAACACGGTTCTCTGGAAGCCGGCATCGGCGGCGGTCTTACCGGCGTATTTCATTATGAAGATACTGGAAGAGGCGGGCTTACCGCCCGGAGTGATTAATATGCTGCCGGGACCGGGACCTGTTGTCGCTCCGCCGATTCTGGATGATTCGCGGCTGGCCGGTATTCACTTTACCGGAAGCACGGCTGTCTTTGCATCGATCTGGAAGACGCTTGGTCAGGACGTTCAAAAGTACGTTTCTTATCCCCGGATTGTCGGTGAGACCGGCGGCAAGGATTTCATTTTCGCACATGCAAGCGCCGATACCGAGGCCCTCGTGACGGCACTTGTCCGTGGGGCATACGAATACCAGGGGCAGAAATGCTCGGCCGCTTCACGGGCCTATATCCCTGATTCGAGATGGCCGGATGTCAAAGAGCTGCTGCTAAGTGAGATTGGTAAAAT
>CAYVXS010000196.1:0-6216 GCA_964454885.1 uncultured Pirellulales bacterium | reverse complement strand
TTTGCCGGTTGTTTTTCTGTGGTCGCCGGTTCTTGAGTCGATTTTTGAGCGCGAGGTCTCAATGGTGAGTTAATGCTTGTACTTATATCAACCAGAGGTCTCGGAGGAACTCGATTGTCAATTTTCATGAAGCCCTCATTCGGGGGAGTTTGTGAAAATTGAAAGCGAATCTTCTCGCCGATCCAGGCGCCAATTACACCATACACAAAAAAGGCGGGCATGCTGACTATCATTATCAACACAATAACATATAATCCCAGATTGAATATCGTTAGTGCAGTATCTGCGTCCGCATTTTTTATTCCCGGGATTGCTTCAACCATGATTTTTCGTATCCCTTCGGCCCCTAATGTCTTGATAGTAAATATCATCAATAAAATAAAAATACCGTTTATGGCAATAATAGAAAATGTTATTGTCGCGGCGGGAATGTAAAGATTGTACGAATGGCAGCCGAGCTTTCTCGAGACCAGATAGCCTCCTATGATCGACGGCGGCATTAGCTGTATATAAGTCGATAGAGTAGGACTGCTTTTCACAATCTCCGGCATGAATATCAGGCTGGCTATAGTTAAAATTGTAATGAGGATGACTTCTTTCAAAGTATGCCTCAGGGCCCACCATACGACCCTGAATATGATAATCCCGAGAACAAACAGATTGAGCAACGGCACTAAAACTATCACACCGGGCCAGTCCTCATCTTCAAAAATTCTCCAGAGCAGAATAATTGATATGATTCCCAAAACGGCCCACATAAATATTTCTAAGGGGGTGAATATATTTGTGTGTTCGGCCAACATTTATTATCCCTTTCAGATAATTAATACTGATATCTCGCAATCCCTGTGTATTAAAGAAAAAATCGGTCAATAAAGGCTATCTCTCAAGTCATAAGACTACCATCCACTGAGGAATATCCTTAATTTTGCCCATAAAAACCATTCAGTGCATATAAATGAAAAAACTCTTGTCATAAAATTCGCCCGTTTGAAATTATTATTGGACATAAATAATCTCTGTTTATCAGGTAGAGTTTTGAACACCATATTTAGATATGAAAACTTGTTACTTGCAGATGATTGCACTATAACCAGCCGATGGAGAAGTCATGTTTTTTGAAATTTATATAGATAAGTTGTAAACTGCATAATCTATAATTCATTATTATACAAATAGTTACGAAATGAACAAAATAAAGCTACGGGAAATTCTTGCAAAATACAAATGTATTTGTAAAATGTAAATCATGATAAAAAGAGATTTTACAAAACTGGTTGGCATACGTCTCGAAAAATACCCTGCAGTTGGATTGGTTGGGCCGCGGCAGTGTGGAAAGACAACTCTTGCGAAATCTTTAAAAGGCCTATATTTCGACCTGGAAATTGAGTCCGACCGCATCAAACTTGATGCACAGTGGCCTGAGATAATCGACTCCGACAAGCTCATTATCCTTGACGAAGCTCAAACGATGCCGGGTATTTTTCCTCGCATTCGCTCTGCGATTGATAAGCAGCGCAAACGGATGGGTAAGTTTATGATATTGGGTTCGGTCTCGCCGTCACTTATGAAGCAGGTTTCGGAGTCGCTAACAGGCAGACTCGGACTTGTTGAGCTTACACCCTTTATAATTCACGAATTGCCTGAAAAGCAGATAGATGATTTCTGGTTATACGGCGGTTTTCCCGATGGAGGAATTCTCGATACAACTCAGTATCCTCGCTGGGAAAATGATTATTTAACTTTACTTGCACAACGTGATCTGCCGCAATGGGGCCTCCCGGCAAAGCCAATGCTTACACAAAGACTATTGAAAATGGTTGCTGCCGTCCACGCCCAAAGCTGGAACGCCTCGCAGATAGGTTCGAGCCTCGGGCTCAACTACCAGACTGTCAATAGCTATCTCGAATATATCCAGGGCAGTTTTATTATCAGGCTGCTGGAATCTTTCGCCGCTAACATTTCGAAACGAGTCAGGAAATCTCACAAGATTTACTTTCGAGACAGCGGCTTGCTGCACGTGCTGATGCAGGTACGAAACTTGGATGACTTATTCAGCAGGCCTTGGGTTGGCGCAAGCTGGGAAGGTTTTGCAATCGAACAAATTATCAACCATCTTAAAGCAGCAGATAGAGTTTTCAATCCTTATTATCTAAGGACATCCGATCAGTATGAAATTGACTTGATATTGGATTTTGGAAGCAGACTTTATGCTATAGAAATCAAGCTGACCAGCTCACCGGATTCTAATGACGTCAAACGCTTTAGAAAAGCTTCTGGCCTGATAAAAGCAGATAAGTCTATTCTGATTTCTCGAACCCGGGAATATATTGCTTCCGATAAGTTCATTTCAGCAAACATTCGACAAGCTTTGAGGTTCTTACTTGAAAGCGAACTATAGTATTTCTCGCTCTTTCATTTGTTGGGATGTTGCCAATCTTTGATAATTATTTTGAGTTCGGTGGAACTTTATAGCCGTCGCGCCGACATTATTTGCGGATACTGTTGAATGAAAGATCGATACACGAATGAATTTCAGGAGTTTTGGACCGGTATTGCCGGCAAGGTTCGGGCGTATATGTTCTGCGCCTGTGAGAGCTGGGTCGATGCGGATGACTTGACACAGGATTGTTGCCTTCGGGCGCTGCGGGCCTGGGGCCAGTTTGACGGCAGGGCGAGCAGACAGGCATGGCTTTTCGGAATTGCCAGAAGGACACGTGTTGACTGGTACCGGCGAAAAAAACGTGATGGTCTCGCTCTCTGTCAGGAAGATATAGATGAATTTCAGAAAGCCGATTCTAAAAAGCCGGAGACTAATGAGATCGAAAAGATATGGGATACCGTAAAAGACTTAAATCCCGAACATAGTGAAGTCATTCACCTGAGGTTTGCCGCAGGTTTGAGTTATGCACAGATAGCGCATACTCTTGGAATTCCAATCGGTACCGTAAGGTCGCGATTACACAGAGGATTAAAAGCCGTAAAAGAAATTGTTGGAGAATGGGAAAATGGAACGTGAGCAGATAGAGAGACTAACGATAGATTCGGCGGCGGGTGAGTTGAACGAAGATACACAGGTCCTGTTCGAAGAATATCTCGCCAAACATCCTGAAGCTAAAAAATATGTCGATGACATGTTAGGGATTTATGAAAAGACTGATACGGCGATTATTGCGAAAACACAACATGCCGTCAAAATGGATTTAAATACAGCAGATATCACTGTAAAATCCCGTTCGAGAGTTTTCTGGCTGCCTATAGCGCGCTGGGCGGCGGTTTTCATTTTTGCAGCTTTCGTTGGGATAGCAGTAGGGCGTTGGTCCAAATCACCCGTTCTTGTAGATAACACGGGGCAAATAGCAGCCTATCGGGATTCGGCCGAGCATCAAAAAAATTTCGATTTGGAAAATATCGGTGACAGTTTCTGGCGGGACAAAGCCCTTGCAATGATAACACCACAGTCGGACAGTATACAAACAGATTCTGTCACCGGCCCGGGATTATGGGACAGGTACAGAGAATTTATTAAGGAGAAAAATTATGAATAATCGCATAAAAAAATTAGTGTTAATCGCATTCTATGTAATTGCAGTTTTTTTCATAGGTTGTATTCCGGAAAATTCGCTCGAATGGTCACAAGACGGTTCGGCCGGGTTACTGAGAGTCGAAGGTGCATTATACCTGGTCGATGGCCAGTCTGGCCAATTGACGGAAATCGCAAAAGAAGATGTCCAGCCCTGGCCGGGCATTTCCAAAGACGGCGGTTTAATTGCCTACAGCCGGGAAGTAAAATGTGACAGTCTGTCGGAAGGGCTTAAGCTCTTACCTCCCGGACAGGTTAAAATGATACAGTATAATACAAAAAAAATGAGTGAAAGTATCTCGAAAGCAGGCGGATTGATTGATGGTAAATTTCCGGAGCCGGAGGAGAACTTGCTTAATCTGGAGCACTATGCAAACTGGTCGATTCGTTACCTGTGTGAAAACGCCGACAGCAAATTAGTAAAAATTATCGGTGATGAAGGAATCAAAAAAGGCAAAGAGATGGATTTGAGCTGTTTTCAGGTTGTCACAGTATCTAAAGACGATCTCGAAGATAAACGAGTTATCGCTTCCAATATATTCTGGAGCGGTATGACACGTTTATCACCGGACAATCGATATGTGGCTTATTCTATGCAGACGCATTACGGAGATGAGGAAATGGAGTATTCCCTTTATGTCGCGTCACTCAAGGGTGAAATCAAAGATATGCTCGTGGATCAGCGTGTCGCTTTGGGTTACGATTGGCGGAAAGACTCGAGTGCAATCGCCTATATAAATGCGGATACGGAGAATTTGGGCGAAGACGAGCTTGCTATCGGGACGCTTCAGGAACGGGTAATTGCCGACGAAGAAAATAATCTCTTATCCAAACCGATAGAATTGGACAAGAAAGAAAACGGCTCGGTCGAGATGCACAAATGCACAAGTGATGTCACATCACTGGCGGGTATGGTTTTTTATCCCTGGCTGAAGGTCAGATACGGACTCGATGGGCGAGTATTCTTTTCGACCTGTCTTATGTCGTTGCCAATTAGTAAAAGAGACGAGCCAGGCTGGTCCCTGTTTTGTTATGATCCCCTCACCGGCATGGTAGCGAATGTTCTGCCGCAGAGTGTCTCCGGATATACCAGTCAGGCTATGAATATGCTGCAGTTCGAGCTGTCACCGGACAGCAAAAAAGTCCTGTTACCGATTAAAAATAATAGGTTGATAGATTACGAGTTTGGAAGGGATAAAGTAGGACTTCCGATTAACGATGACGAAGGATTCGGCGAAGAAGAAATCTCGTCGCTCGTTCCGACTTTCAAGGGCAACGATGAAATATCTTTCCTCGTTTCCGGAAAGAGTCATTATTTTGACCAAATTCAGCGGGAAGATCCGAACCGCTACGAAGTCATCGTTCAGGATCGAAATACGCTCAAAGGACGGATTTTAAGTAAGAGCTGGTCCGATGAGATAATGGACAATCTTAAAGATTAAAATAGGCAAAGTTACATCCTTATATAGCATTTGCTTAAGAGGCAATCGCCGATTCTTGTCGATTGTCTCTTTTTTTACACATCGAGCTCTAATATTACTTTCTCCGAGAAAAGCTCATTTGCGAGAAAATTTCGAATTGTTTCTTGGCACTTTAACGATATAAAGGTATATTAACTTCAAATTAATTGACAATTTTACGGGAGAAATATGGTAACAGAAATGACTTGCCTTTCAAAAATCTGGTACCTGTTCCTAATTAGAAATCCAAAATAATAGGAGATTATTATGGCAGAACAACAGGAAGTCACCGCAGTCCCCCAAGGACAAACACAAATGCCGCTCAAACCACATCGCGGCGTTCTAATATTGGTACTTGGCATACTCGGTATCGTTTGCTGTTTTATTTGCGGCATTATTGCATGGGTGATGGGAAACGGCGACCTGCGGGAAATAGATGCCGGCAGGATGGACCCGTCCGGCCAGGGATTGACCCAGGCAGGTAAAATCTGTGGTATGATCAGTGTAATACTCCTGATCATTGGGATAGTCATCCAGGTAATCATGTTGCTTTTCGGAGGTGGGATGATGTTCTTCTCCGCGTCCAGAGGGATGTGATGAACATTGAGTTAATCCGTGTTGCCAGGCGTCCGCCCTGGCCACTTTGGGCTGTTTTACTTGTGTTTATTTGGGCGGGTCTTGGTGCTTCGGCAATATGGTTGAGCGATTATCTTGATCGCCCTGTGCAGCTTTGCCTGGTTAAGCGTCTGACGGGATATCCTTGTCCGACATGTGGTTCTACACGTAGTGCGCTGTCGTTATTGCACGGCCATATCATTCGGGCATGGCTGTATAATCCGCTTTTATTTTCGGTGCTTAGTTTGTTTGTTGTGGTCATTGCTGTTCGTGTTTTATTTGCCCGCAGTATAAAAATAAACCTCACTAAACAGGAACGTATATTTGCCTGGATATTAATGATCGTCCTGTTCTTCGCCAACTGGGCGTATGTTATTGTCTATATAGGCTGACTTCAGACTTAATTATTTCGTCAGAGGTTCTTAATAATTGTTACGATTTTTTTAGCGGTGTCGTTTACATCATGGTTTAAGTATTTATTGAATCTGTTGATCGTGATTATAAAAAGTCACTTTGCGATTGCTCTATGCTGTTAAAAATGATATTGTCTTGATTAAA
>CAYVXS010000195.1:0-6228 GCA_964454885.1 uncultured Pirellulales bacterium | reverse complement strand
ACTTTTCAGAATTTGAGCCGACAGCAATGACAGGTATATCGAATTGCGAGGTGATTTTATCCGCCAATTCTGCGAATCGTTCCGGTGGCCAGCATTTTGTTTTGTGAGCGGAGCCGGGAACGAAAACGACGTATTTTCCCGAATCTAAGCCGGAACTTTTAAGAAGTTTTTTGACGGAATTGACATCAGCGGGATTGGAAGGCAATTCGAAGCGTATAGAAAGGTTATCAGCGCCCGCGGCTTTGACCATCTTCAGGTAAAAATCGACAAGGTGAATGCTTTCGGTGTCCTGCTCGATTTGGTCTGTGTAAAACAGGTGGGCCAGTTCCCTTGAGTTGGCCTTGCCGAATCGTTTTTTGCAGCCGGAAAGCCATGCCAGGACAGCGGTTCTAAAAAGACCCTGGAAATCGAAGACGGCGTCGAATCGGTTGCTACGTAATCGCGAAATCAGGGAAAAAAGGGCTTTAATCCCTTTGGGATGATACCATGCCTTGCCGAGAGATTTGCGGTCGAAAGGGATAATTTCATCGAGATGCGGATGGTTTTCGAGCAGTGGTGCGAATTCCGGGCGGACGAGCCAGCTTATTTTGGCATCGGGAAAGCTCTCTCGCAGAGCGGTCAGAGCCGGTAGAGCCAGTACGATGTCGCCCAAGGCGCTTGGCTTCATTATCAGGATGTTTTTCAGGTTATCCGACATAATTACCCTGTAAATTCATATTATTGGCGGATTATTGTATGTGATTCGACAATTTGAAGCAATCGGCATGAGAAAAATAAGAATTGAAATGCAAAATGCCGGATTACATATTAAAATGCTGCAAAAAGGAGTTTATCGATGGCGACTAAAGGCAAATACACTTATGAATGGCCGCGTCCGATGGTTTCGGCCGATGCGGCGGTTTTTCATATTTCGGGAGGCAGGACTTCATTATTGCTGATAAAACGTAAAAACGAGCCTTACATGGGCCAGTGGGCGATTCCCGGCGGTTTTCTGGATTTGGACGAAGAGCTGGAGGACGCCGCAGCGAGGGAATTGGCCGAGGAGACCGGCCTGACGGGCGTGCATCTGGAACAATTGCGTGCATTCGGCACAATCGGCCGGGACCCGAGGGGCAGGATGATTACAGTTACTTTCATAGGCGTCACGAACGAGGAAAATCCCGAGGTCAAAGGCGGAGACGATGCCGCCGAGGCAAAATGGTTCGATATAGATAATCTGCCGGACAACCTGGCATTCGACCATGATAAAGTGATAAAATTCGCCGTCGAAAAGCTGAAAAATTCGAAAAATATGAATATTTCAAGGGATTAAACAATGAAATCCAAAAACTTAAAATTCATGTTCACATCAGTTGTAATTTTCGTTTCTTTAATAAACGTGCAGTTGCTGAATGCCCAGGAAACGGTTTCAATTTCGATTGACCCGTCGAAGGTAGAAGGAAGGATAGACGAGAAAATTTACGGCCATTTTTTGGAGCATATTTACCATTCCGTTAACGGCGGCCTATGGGGTGAGCTGGTATGGAACCGCAGCTTCGAGGAGCCTTTGAATAGCGGTCAATGGACGATTGAGGACGATTGCCTGGTTCAATCGAAGATGGCGGACAATGTCAGGCTCGTATTCGGGAATAATCAATGGGACGATTACGAATTCACTCTCGAAGCGCAAAAGACCGGCGGTGCGGAAGGATTTCTTATTTTGTTTAGGGTGGCGAACGACGAAGATTTTTACTGGTATAACATCGGCGGCTGGGGCAATGTCCGAAGCGCGCTGGAAAAAGGAATAAAGGACCGGGGATGGGGAGCGATCGGACCGGAAGTGCAAGGTGGGATCGAAACGGGCAAGTGGTATAAAATTAAGGTTCGTTGCGAAGGCGGACATTTGCAAGTGACAATGGACGAAAAAACCATGCTCGATTATACCGACCAAAATCCCCATCTAAAAGGAGCCGTCGGCGTAGGGGCATGGAATACGAAGGTAAAATACCGCAATATCGAAGTCAAGTCGCTCGTCGGAAAGACTTTGTTCGAAGGACTGCCTGACTTAGAGGTGGAACAATCCATTGCACGGCACTGGCAGTTTTACGGCCGGGGCAAGACGTCACTTAGTCAGGACAATCCCTTCAACAGCAACTGGTGCCAGGAGATTACATCGGAGGCTGATGAGGCGGGGCTGGAACAAATTCCATTTAACATTCGCAAGGGAGAAACTTACGAGGGCTCGCTATGGGTACGAGGCGAGGCACCGGACGGCTTGGTAGTCAGGTTTCTTGACGGAGATAAAACTATTAAAGAAATAAAACTCGCAAAGCCCAAAGCGGACTGGAGCGAATTCAAGCTCGGTTTTAAAGCCAAGACAGGTTCGCAAAATGCAAAGCTACAAATCGGTGTAAAGGGCCAGGGAAAAATATGGCTCGACCAGGTCAGTTTAATGTCACGAAGTGCGGAAAAGGACGGCGGCTACCGACCGGATTTATTGAAGGCGGTGGCCGATATAAAGCCGCCGATTATTCGCTGGCCGGGTGGTTGTTTCGCATCGGCTTATCGCTGGAAAGACGGGATCGGGCCGCAAAGCAAACGAAAAGTTTACCCGAGAGAAATCTGGGACGACCTCGATATCAATTCCTACGGCACGGACGAATTTATCCGGATGTGCGAAAAGATAGGGGCCGAACCTTTAATAGTAGTGAATATCGGGACAAGGAACTGGAACGACAATCCAGACCCGGAAGAATTTATGCAGGATGTTCTGGACTGGATAGAATACTGTAACGGTCCTGCGACAAGCAAATGGGGCAAAGTCCGGGCGGAAAACGGCCGCCGCAAACCGTACAATGTCAAGTACTGGGAAATCGACAACGAGACCTGGCACATGGGCGTGGACCGTTATATCGAAGCGGTGAAAAGGTTCGCCCCGGCGATGAAGAAAAAAGACCCGACAATAAAACTTGCCGCATGTGGCAGCGGCGATTTCGAGCTCGAATGGAATCGCAGTATAATCGAGGATTGCGGGGAATTGATAGATTATCTGAGTATTCACCATTATGAAAATCCCGATTTGTTCGCGAGAGGGCCGTTCAATTACGAGAATTTTATCCAACAAACGGGTGAGATTATATTGAATTCGAAAAATCCGAAGCTGAAGATATATTGTTCGGAGTGGAACGCCCAGAGTATCGACTGGCGGACGGGGCTTTACGCCGGCGGCGTGCTTAACGCATTCGAGAGATGCAGTGAAGTTTTCGAGATGGCTGGACCGGCATTATTTTTACGGCATCTTTCCGCTACGGCATGGAACAATGCCTTTATCAACTTCGACCATACGGGATGGTTCGCGGCGCCGAATTATGTGGTTATGAAGCTATGGCGGGACAATTTCGCTCCGAACAGAATTGGTTTCGAAGGTGACAATAAGGGATTAAATATTGCAGCCACCAAATCCGAAAACGGCAAAACGGTATATTTAAAAGCGGTTAACCCGGGCGGTAAAACGATAGAAGTAAATTTGTCGGTGGATAAAAATTACAGGATTAAAAAGGCATCATTGAAAATCGTTGCTCCCGGAACATTAACGGCGGCAAATACTTTAGAGAAACCGAATTCTATTCGACCGGAAGATGGAAAAGTGGAAATAAACGGCCAGGAAGTAAAATTTACGCTTCCATCGTACACGGCAGCGGTATTGAAGATTGACGGTTAAATGAAATATATTAAAATTCACTTTTGGAAAGCCTGAGTGAAGATATGACAAACGGAGTTGATATATCGGTTGAATTTGCCGGGCTAAAACTGGCTAATCCCGTATTTACCGTCTCGGGAACGTGCGGGTACGCGGACGAATTGGCCGATTTTATGGACGTCAACAGCCTTGGCGGATTCATAACCAAAAGCATTACGCTCAAACCCAGAAAAGGCAATCCCCCACCGCGTGTTGTCGAGACCGACTCCGGAATGCTCAACGCAATCGGCTGGGCGAATGTCGGTCTGGATAAATTCATCGCTGAAAAAATTCCCGTCTTAAGCCGGATGAAGACCGCTGTTTTTGTTAATCTCGCGGGCCAGACGATTGACGAATATGTTGCCGTGGCCGAGATGCTGGCTTCGGAAAATTCAATTGCCGGATTCGAGCTGAATATATCCTGCCCCAACGTCGAGCACGGCGGGATAAGTTTCGGGACCGATCCCGAACAGGTCAAAGCGGTGACATCCGCCGTTAAGAAAGTATGCGGCGAAAAAATATTGATGGTCAAATTAGCTCCGGCGGTGACGGATATCAGTGAGATTGCCCGAGCGGCGATTGACGCCGGTGCGAACGCACTTAGCCTGATTAATACATTCACTGCGATGGTAATCGATATCGAAACACGCCGGCCTGTTTTAGCCAATAAAACCGGAGGCTTGTCCGGCCCTGCAATAAAACCGATAGCGGTTTATCTGGTCAACAAGGTTTACAACGAAGTCACGAAGAAAAACGGGATACCGATTTTGGGTATGGGGGGAACCAGGACGGTCTCGGATGCCATCGAATTTATTATCGCCGGTGCGTCCGCCGTCGGTATCGGCTCGGCAAATTTTATCAAACCTGATTGCACGCTAAAAATCATCGAAGGCATAAAAAAGTACTGCGTACGCAAAAATATTACCGATATAAAAGAGCTTATTGGCACTCTGTCAACGTGACAGTAAGAATAATCCGGTATTTTTTTCATCTGAAAACAATCATCTTAAAAACCGAGCTTCAGCGGGAATAATAAAAGAGGCTGTTCTTGACTTTTTAGCATGATTTGGGTATCTCTTAATGGGACCTGGATTAATGAAGGAAGAACCAATTACTATTGAGTTCGGGAATGCACGCAAACACAAAAAGGAGCATTAAAATATGGCTGAAGATATGGAAAAACTTTATACGCAACGGCTGAAACGTTATGTCACTGCGATGCGGAACGACAAGCCGGATATGATTCCGATACGTCCGTTTGTCGCCGAATTCACGGCCAAATACGCGGGATATACGTGCCAGGAAGTGACACACGATTTCGAGAAGGCGTTTGCAGCCGCCCGTAAGTGCGCAGCCGATTTCGACTGGGACGCGGTCGTCGGCAATATGGTTTACGTCTGGACGGGACTGACCCAGGCCATCGGGACGAAATATTACGCGGCCCCGGGTATCGATATTTCACCCGATATCGGTTTCCAGTATCTTGAGCCACCCGAAGAGCAGGCGTTTATGAAGCCGGACGAATATGACCAGCTCATCGAGGACCCGACCGGATATCTTTTCAACGTATGGCTTCCCCGTATTTCGAGTGACGTTGTGGAGCCGGGGAAGCCGAATACGTTCAGAAATAACCTGTCATTTCTAAAAGGCGGAATGGCGATGCTGAACTACTTCAACGGATTCGGGAGACAGGCCGAATTGCTGCGAACCGAATCGGGAACCGTATCGGCGATTTCGGGAATTCTAAAGGCCCCGTTCGATATTATCGCCGATAAGTTGCGAGGTTATCTCGGGCTTATAACCGACGTGATGGAACGACCGAAAAAAGTGCTGGAAGCCTGTGAGGCTTTGGTGCCGCATCTGACGCATGTGGCCCTTTCCGGCGCGGACCCGGATAAAAATGTTCCCATAGGATTCTGGATGCATCGTGGATGTGTGCCGTTTGTTTCGCACGAGCATTTCAACAAATTTTACTGGCCGACCCTCAAGCCGATTATCGAGGCAATCTGGGCACAGGGACATCAGGTATTATTTTACGCAGAAGGCGACTGGAACGCTCATTTGAATTCTTTCGCCGAACTGCCGGACGGGGCAATCGTCTTCCACGTTGACCAGGCGGATATTTTCGAAGCTCACAAGGCAATCGGGCATAAGTTCTGCATCAGCGGCGGTATTCCCAACTTTCTGCTGAGCTACGGCTCGCCGGAGCAGGTGCGAGAATATTGCAGGAAGGTAATCGACGGCGTCGCAGGTGACGGAGGATATATTATGGACGCAAGTGCTATCGTCCAGGACGATGCGAATGTGGAAAATATCAGGGCAATGACGGAATTCACCCGCGAGTACGGCGTATATTAATTATGACAGGATATTTTGGAGTCGATTGTATGGCAAAGCAAAAAAAGCAAATAAGAAAACCCGGTATTTGCATCCCATGGGAAGAAAAGATGAAGGAACTGCCGAAGATTACAGGCGACAAAAAGCTTGTAAAAACGGTTTGGGAAAACATC
>CAYVXS010000194.1:0-6240 GCA_964454885.1 uncultured Pirellulales bacterium | reverse complement strand
ACCATAGGCTCGGAGATATTCTGCATAGCACCTATAAAAGCTACCTGGTCCGCAGCCTGGCCGCGGATACTCGGTTTTCGTTCTGCAGGATTTCCCGTTTGAACAACTTCGGAAAGCTGGGCCCAGCGACGAAGGCAATTACCCAAATGGCAAATCATCGGAAGGATGTTCTTGGGCGATGTTTCAACTAAAAGACCAACCAGCTCGTCAGGGACACTATAAAGATCATCCTGTTTTATCAGGAGTTCCATTGCCACAAGTGCATCAAGCAGGATAGTTAGTGCATGCAGGTCGATATTAAGTCCGGTCGCCAGGGTATATGCCGTCAAGGATTTTTCATGCAGACGGCTGAAAACATCCAAATCTGCAGCGGCGGTCAATACACAGGCCGGCTGGAATGACCGTGCCACTTTTAACAGTTCTTCCGAATTCCACCGTTTTGCCATAAGCTATTTTCTCTGTACCAGGATTTTCTGATCTATCTATACATCATTAATAACTATCAGAATGATTGTACAGCTAAGATGATTTCTTTCAAGAGAAGTTTTATATCTTATGTTGGGCTTCTCTTAAGAGTTGAACACGAGGGAAGTGTCAAACCAATATCAGGTATTCAGGCAAAGTATGTCCGTGTTGTCTTTATTTACATCAATAGTGCAGTTATGAACATTCTTTCGAATCTTTAGAAAATACAATAAACAAATAGTATGCACAAACGCAACTGATAACAAAAAGTGTCCCTACCAGAGGAGAAATAGAGATGATCAATCCAAAAATACCCACAAGAGCAAGTATAACTGTAGATGTTTGCAATAATACTCTGTGGTGTTGTGTTATACCCAAAGTAAGACATGCGATTTGAAAAACCAGAAACGGCAACGCAACAGAAAGACAACAAAGTGCAAACAACGATGGTCCTATTAAATTTTCGACCCCGGCAAGTTCGACAATAGCAGCCGCCGCAAAAATTGTAAGGCCTCCGATCATCATTTTTTCGAATATATCGTGTCTTTTTTCCAAAGCTAATTTTTTACTCATAACCCGATTCCCTCAGATAATAAATTCTATCTTTAATTCAATAAAGAAAAGTATCAGCAACCTGTATTTCAGTTTTCATTTCGGTTCTGACATAATGGAATTTATCGGAGAATTTTGACAAAAACTCAACGAGTTTTTCATATTATCTCATAATAAACGGGACCGGCTTAAAGTCCGATTTTTCTTATATCGTCCCAATAAAAAAAAGTTATTTTCAATACCACAATTGATATCCTGAACAGGAAGCAATATGTATTTTTCATACTAACAACTAATATCAGTTTAATCTTTATGATAATATCGCCCCATAAATCATTCGCTAAATCGATCGAACAGCAGTTTCACTTTTTTAAGTTAGCTTCCGGTTCCCATAAAGACCATCATTGGTTTTAATCACTTATTTCGTCGAATAAAAATTTCTCCGTATTTGACAGCAAAATATCGAATAAAATAATAAAATAACAGTGCAAATTATTGACATAACCACCAAAAAACAATATAATTATATACTTACAAGTATCTCTTATGAGCGAGGATTATCACAACATTCGGGAAGATTATATCCTTGCTGTTTTGGGGGTGAAAACAATATCGATGTCCTTCGACAGTTTATCTTGAATGTATGGGCGAATATAAACAGAAATCACCCTTGATTTCAGTTATTACCGGTGAAACCAATGCTTTGACCAAGGACCAAAATCGAAATATTAGAAAATGAAAGAATCGTTAAATTATTGAAAAGTAAAAAGTTCATTATATAATGACTTATTAAGAGATTTATCGGTGCTATCAAGTGTCCAGGCAAAAATACAACTCAGACATAAAACCTATCGAATCTGAGCCGATTCGCTCAAAAGATAGATTCCTGATTTTCGGTTCTCCGGCAATAGAAGATTCGGAAATATCCGAAGTTGTCGAGAGTCTAAAAAGCGGATGGCTCGGAACAGGTCCCAAAGTTGCTCAGTTCGAGGAAAGCTTCAGGAATTACAAGGGAGCCTCATACGCCATAGCGGTCAATTCATGCACAGCGGCTCTGCATTTGAGCATGTTGGCTGCAGATTTAAAACCCGGTGACGAGGTCATCACTTCGCCGATGACCTTCTGTGCCACGGTAAACTCCGTCATTCATGCAAACTTAACACCGGTGCTTGCCGACATCGATCCGGTAACAATGAATATCGATCCAGAACAAATTGAGCAAAAAATCACATCGAAAACAAGAGGCATCCTTCCTGTCCATTTTGCGGGACGTCCATGTAACATGGATGCTATTATGGATATAGCCAAAAAACACAATCTAATAGTAATAGAAGATTGCGCCCACGCCATAGAAACCGAGTACCACGGAAAAAAGATTGGGACCTTCGGTGATTTTGGATGCTTCAGTTTCTATGTGACAAAAAACATTATAACAGGTGAAGGAGGAATGATTTTAACCCGTAACAAGGAGCATGCTACAAGAATTAAACGGCTGGCAATGCACGGTTTAAGCTCCGATGCATGGAAACGGTTCAGCGACGAGGGTTATAAGCATTATTTCGTCGTCGAATGCGGTTTCAAATACAATATGATGGATCTGCAGGCGGCAATAGGTATTCACCAGTTAAAACGAATCGATGCGTACTGGAAACGCAGGGAACAAATATGGCAAAGATACAATAATGCTTTTGCAGACCTGCCTATAGTTCCACCGGCGGCGCCGGAACCTGATACACGTCACGCCTATCATCTTTATACTATCCTGATAGACGAGCAAATTAGCGGTATCGACAGAGATTATTTCCTTAAATCCGTGACCGCCCATAACATAGGAATCGGGGTCCATTACTTAAGTATCCCGGAACATCCATATTATCAAAAGACCTTCGGATGGCGCCCGGAAGATTATCCTAATGCCATGCGTATTGGAAGGCAAACGGTAAGTTTACCCATATCGGCAAAAGTAACCGACGAGGATCTCGAGGACACGATTAAGACAGTACAGAAAGTAATCGAACCAACGGCATAAAAAATTGAGAAAAACGTCAAAAAAATTCGGTGACATCCTCGATAAATATGTAGTGCTTAAATTACCCTTAAGCCTAGATAAAGGCCCATCTTATACTTTAGAAACAGGTTACCAAATTGCCGGAGCGGAGGTAAGAGAAAAAATCAGAAATGACGAGAAGCGACTTCTCAGCTTATACTTCGAAAACTGGCGTCTGCCTTTTTACGGCAAATTAAACGGCTGGAGGGACGATTCCCCTCTTTATATTCTGCATAAAGCCTTCCTCGTCAGTGGAATTTACCTATGTGACAACAATGAATTCAATGAAAGCATTAACTGGGGGCAACTTCATTATTTCTATACAGAGCCGGCGTATAAAAAGAAAGGATTACACAGCATGCTTCTTGAGCATGCCAAAGAGCGAGCAAAATCATGGAATCTTCAGGGACTTTTGATAAATACCGACAGATACTTATTAGCAGAAGTATATTTGCGCAGGGGAGCCTTTATCTGGAAGGAAATTAAAAAAGCGAATTCTTCCAAATCCTCATCAATGTTCAAAAATATTACAGGCTGATGATACTACAGAGCTAATTTAATATAATGAATAACAGAAATCTCCATACCAGGGAAATTTTTGAAAAGGCATACGGCAACAGAGACTGGAACTGGTATCGCTTTTTGGTAGCAGAATCCATCAGATATGGTATGCCCGGAAAATGGCTCGATTTAGGAACCGGATTAGGTTTCTTCGTAGAATGCGCTCAAAGATTCGGCATCGACTGTACAGGTCTCGAAGGTTCGGAATACGCAGTAAACACAGCAAAAAAAAGATATGCAGGATTAAACATCGAGCAACATTTTCTCGAAGACAGACTTCCTTTCGAAGATAATACAATTTCTACTATTATATGTCATCAAACCATCGAGCACATTTCTCCCGAAGCTGCACAAAATATGCTTAAGGAAAGTCACAGAGTTTTAATAAAAAACGGTATTATCTTAATTTACTCTCCCTGCATTTACAACAGGAAACAAAGAATGGAAGAAACACACATCAATTTATATAGGCCGAAACAATTAGTAGCCGAACTGAAAAAGGCCGGTTTCGTAAACATCAGAAGAATGGACAGCCCGAGAATGATGTTTGGCAATTACCGAACGGCAAAATTTATAATGAACAAGATATTCAAGATTTTTCCATTGGACTTTCTTTCCGCTTCTGCGAATTGTATAGCAGTTAAAAATGCTTGATTAAAAATATAAGCAATAAAAATGCAAATTCAAACTGACATAACTAAAAAACCTTTAAAAGTAGTTCACTGCAAGGCTTCCTTCGGAATCCTGACTGAAAATTGGGTATATAACCAGGTCCTTGATTTGGACAAGAAAGCAATAATAAAACTCTATTCTATTACTCATGAAAATGGATACAGCTTTCCTCTCAATAATTTACAGTCTTTACATGGTAATCTTGGTAATATACCTTTACTTTTCAATCGAATATGGAACAGGCTCTTTCACTGGTATCCACAATTTCTAATATGGTTATGGAAAGATCGTCCGAATTTAATACACGCTCATTTTGGACCGGATGGATGCAAATTTCTACCCTATGCCAAATTTTCCGGTATTCCTCTAATTACAAGTTTCTACGGATATGATGCATATACACTCCCGCAAAAAAATACTATCTGGCGGAAGAAATACATGGAACTATTTAAACAAGGCCGCCTGTTTCTCGCGGAAGGTCCGGCCATGCGAGACAAATTAATCGAGATAGGCTGTCCATCTGAGAAGATAATTATCCATCACATCGGAATAGAGCCTGATAAATATGAATTTCATGTTAGAAAACCCGACAGTCAAATCCGATTATTGGTCTGCGGACGCTTTGTAGAGAAAAAAGGAATACCTTATGCAATTGAAGCTCTTAAACATGTCATATCACAAACTAAAGCCGATGTTCGACTAACTATTATCGGCGACTCGAATCATCAGGGAGCTTTGACGGCCGAGAAAAAAAAGATTCTTCGCGCGATCGAGAAATATGATATTAGTAATGCAGTGACACTAACAGGTTTTGTTCCCCATGACGAATTGATCAGGATCATGTATGACCATCATATTTTTCTCGCACCGAGTATTCATTCGTCCGACGGTAATGCAGAAGGAGGTTTTCCCGTCATATTGACGGAAGCGATAGCTTCAGGTATGCCGGTTGTAGCATTCAATCACTGTGATATACCGGAAATAATTCAGGATGGTATTTCCGGATTTATGGTTCCGGAACGTGATGTGAATGCGTTTGCCGAAAAACTCACATTTCTAATCGAACATCCCGATATCTGGCCCAAAATGGGACAGACAGGCCGTTCTTACGTCGAAGCTAATTATGATATACATAAACTCAACGACCGCCTGATTGAGATATATAAAAGTCTTTTAAATGAATAATCCATATTAGGCATCACAGATTTCGAAGAATTGATTTGCTCGATACAATACGCCTGGTCCGACTCGAACGGGCAACCTTCGGTTCCGTAGACCGACGCTCTATCCAATTGAGCTACAGGCGCTTGATTACGAAGTATAGCACCTTATTCTATGTCCTGTCAAGTCCTTAAATCCCCCCTTAGAAAAAACACTAAAATCAACATCATTATTTTGCACAGTCAGCGTTCATCAAGCAACATTTTGGTGTCTGTTCCAAATATACGTTCCACAGATGATTTGGGAATATCTGTTTTTTGTTCAGTGTATTATCGAGAAAAAAATGAAGGTGTCAGGAATTATTCCGGACACCTTCTTTTCTATCATGGAATAAATATATTGTGTTATGGTACTAAATGTCGAGTTCTTTAGTCTATAAACCTTGTTCGAAAGCTATATAAGGACCTTCAATCATCCCAGATTAAATTTGTATTTTAAATACCTATATTGATAAGAATTGAGCCCTTATAGCTATCGGCCTTTCTTATTTATCAGCCGCAAAAACTTTCTGCCGATTTTGTCTGAGAATACACTTGAGAATATCCGACCTGCTTATTACTCCGACTACCTTTCCGTTCGACGTTACAGGAACTCTTCTGATGGCATTGTCTCTCAGACAATAACATATATCCAGCACGTACTCATTCTCCTCGAAATGAATTGCCGGTTGTGTCATAAAATCACTTACGGTTCTGTCTTTTTCATCTTCATAAGTGTGAAAC
>CAYVXS010000193.1:0-6273 GCA_964454885.1 uncultured Pirellulales bacterium | reverse complement strand
AGAGGTAAAAAAAGCCGTAGAAAGAACAATTCGCTGGGCAAAACGCTCCAAAATCGCCCACAATAACCGCAATCAGCAACTGTTCGGGATAGTCCAGGGGGGCATAACTCCTGAATTGAGAACAAGTTGCGCAACTGAACTTGTAAATATCCGCTTCGACGGCTATGCCATCGGCGGATTGAGCGTCGGCGAGGGGCATGAAAATATGATAAAGACCGTAAAACACACGATGCAGCATTTGCCGGTCGATAAGCCCCACTATCTGATGGGCGTTGGTACACCTGCGGATATTATCGCTGCAGTTCAAGCCGGTGTCGATATGTTTGACTGCGTTTTACCTACGAGAAACGGCCGAAATGCCTTCGCTTTCACCGAAAAAGGCCCTATACGGCTCAGAAATAATGCCCATATCGAGGACGGCTCGCCAATCGAAACCGGCTGCCGGTGCTATTGCTGCCGGAATTTCAGCCGGGCAGCCCTGCGGCATTTCTTCAATGCGGGTGAAATGTTAGGTCCAATATTAACCTCAATTCATAATTTAACGTTTTATCAAAGACTTATGGCCAAAATAAGAAAGGCACTAAAAGAAGGCGAATTCTCCGATTTGGCAAAAGAATTCACTATTGATAATTGAAAAATCACAAAAATTGGTTACTATGTACGACTTGTCCTGCGGTTCCGCCGCCGGTTCGAATATGATAAACTCGATTTTCATTAAATGAAGGGAATATGAGAATGAATAATATATGGATATTAGCCCAAACGGATGGAAATAATGCGCCGTCAGGTGTCTCTTCGGAGCCGGTAAATTCGGACGGCGAAGCGATAACGACCACTCCTGGTGATCAGAATACCGGAGCGCAAGACCAACAACAACAAAGAAATCCTTTCCCCCTCTGGCTCTTTTTACCGTTGATAATACTGATGATATTCATGTTCTTCAGGGCGCCGCAAAAACAAAAACAGCAACGGAAAAAATTAGAGCAATCGCTCGAAAAGAACGACAAGATCCTGACTATCGGCGGAATTATAGGAACAATTGTGGATATTAAAGATGATGAGATTACGTTGAAAATCGATGAATCAAATAACACAAAGATAAAAGTTCGCCGTTCGGCTATAGGAAGGAATTTGTCCAAAGATAAGGGATAAGAATTTTTGCCGGACCACAGTGTTTTGCAACCGGCCGAAACCCGGCCTGAGAAAAGTGCAACGCTAAACGGACAACCTGAAATTCGAGGATGTTTTGAAAAAAGGCCTTAAAATATCGTTAATTATTATTTTAGCAATCACCAGCTTGTCATTTACGCTGGCATTGATTGTCTGCACCCCATATATATCAAAAAAAGTGCGAATATGGAGACTCACGAGAGACATGACCGGCGGGACCAGTCTTGTCTATGAAATCGATACTACGGGTATGAGCGATGAACAAAAGAAAGATCTCTCGCAAAAAATGATTATGGTTTTGCAAAAACGGGTTAATCCTCACGGGGATTTGCCGATTTTATGGCGTCCACTAAGTGATACTCGTTTCGAAATACGAATGCCGTTAGCTGATGCTAAAACGACCCGGAAACGCAGCGAATACGGTAGAGCAAAGGAATCGCTGCTTGCTAAAAACATAAACCGACAGACTGTTTTACAGGCATTGGACAGGCCCGCCGATGAACGTGAAAATCTTTTTAATATCTTCTCTCAAGGCAACCCCGACAGATTAAAAATTCTTAATGATTTTGGAAAAGTATATGATTTACAAACAGAACTACAGACAAAAAGAGACGATCTTTTTACTAAACTCAAATCGGCGGAAAATGCGATTTCCTCGACCGGTTTCGATATTGAGCAGGTAAAATCCAGCGTTTACGAATGGTTAAGGCTCGATGAGCAAGCACTCACGGAAACACTCGCGAAATTTTCTGATGCCGACGATACCATAAAAATGCTGAGAGGATACATTAAAACCTACCGTGAATGGGCCGAAGCAGTCGATAATCTTAGTAATATTACTCCCGAATATAAAACGGCATTGTCTGCTATAGACAAGCTGAACTTGTCTGAAGATCAATTGGAATTCTGCCTCGAACTTTCACCTAAGTCCGATCGGCGCATAGCAGAAATTAACAAGCTGAAAGAAGAGTTCCCGGACCGGATTCAACTGATCGACAAAGCTGTAGCCACATTCGACCAGTACCGCCCTTTCAGGGGAAGACTCGATGACCCTAAAGATATCCAGCGGATGCTCAAAGGCGCCGGGATATTGGAGTTTCGAATACTGCCTACAGAAGGGCATCCCGACGTGGATATGGAACAAATGAGAGGCTATGTTGACCGCCTTGAGATACGAGGACCACTATATGCATCTGATAATAACTACAAATGGTGCGAGATAGAAAATTTCTATGAATGGAATTCATTTGACGCTCAACTTCGACCAACGATTGTCGGCACTTTTGAGGACAAATATTATGTTTTAGCCAGCAATAAGGCAGGACAGGTAATGTTGCATAGCCCCGGAACAAGGAGCTGGAAGCTTGATCGCGCCTATCCGACGTCGGATTATTCCGGACGAAGAGCAATCGGCTTTGTAATGGATAATACCGGCGGAAAGCTCCTGGCAGACGTAACGGGCAACAACATAGGCCGGCCTTTGTGCATTCTTCTCGATGATATCGCCATCTCGGCGCCGTGTATCGAAGAGAGAATACCGACAGGACAGGGACAAATCACCGGTAATTTTACTCAAACGAACGTCGAAGATACGGTCAATATGCTTAATGCAGGTTGTTTGCCGGCCAAATTGATAGAAAAACCCATCGTAATTAAGACAATTGGTGAAAAAGAAGGTTCGTAAAAACCGATAAAACTAAGTATATAATAACTGATTTGAAAAAGACAGCAGGAACCATTAGGAAACAGATATGAATAAGAATTTGTGGCCAAAAATCGCATTAATTATCGTTTTAGTAGTCCTCGCGGCATGGACTTTATATCCCGTCCAAAAAACCTTAAAGCAAGGTATAGACCTCGCAGGCGGGACAAGTCTTATCTACGAAATAAATACCTTCGGCCTGACGGAAGCCGAGAAAAAAGACCTCTCGCAAAGAATGATAACGGTTCTTCGAAGGCGAATCGATCCCGCCAATATTCAGAACCTCATCTGGAGACCGCAGGGCAATTCCCGCTTCGAGATACAGATGCCTCTTGCAAGCTCTGAAGCAATCGAAAAACGCAATCTTTTCCAACAAGCCAAAGACGAGCTGCTCAGCAAGAATGTCAGCCGCTCTCAGATAATTCAGGCGCTTCAGAAACCGGTTGAAGAAAGAACCGCTTTGTTTACCGCCTATTCACAAAACGATCCCAACAAATTAAAAATTCTTGAGAATCTCGCCGCGGTTTACGACCAGCGACAGAAACTTCAGACCGAAAGAGATAATCTTTTTTCAAGGCTCGAAAATGCCGACAACGCAATTTCCTCGGCAGGTCTCGACCTCGATAAAATCAAGCTCAGCGTCGAAGAGTGGAGAAATCTGCCGGAACAGGAACTTCGTAAAGCAATGGCGGAAATTTCCGATGCAAACGATAATATCGCATTAATGAGGGGATATGTTAATACCTACGACCAGTGGGCAAGAGCAGTGAATGCACTCTCTGCGGTCAGAAACCAATACAACGATGATATTAGTAAAGTCGATAGGCTCAATCTTACCGAAGATCTGCTTAACCTGTGTCTCGAATCAAGAAACCGCAAAAATGAAATTCAAAAACTAAAGGCAAATTTCCCCGACCGGGTCAACGAAATCGATAAAGTCATAGCGGCATACGACCAGTACAAGCCCTACAAAGGCAGGCTCGACGACCCACAAGACCTCAAGCGAATGCTCAAGGGTGCCGGTATACTGGAATTCCGGATACTGCCGACATGGGATCATCCCGATGTAGACAGCTCTGCTATGAATAACTATATCGAGCGGCTCAAGGAGCAGGGACCCGAATATGCTTCGGATAACACCTTCAAATGGTTCGAAATAGAAAATCCCGATGAATGGAATGCGGTTGACGCCCAGAAACGGCCGTCGATTGTCGGTCAGTTCGGGGACAAATCTTATGTTCTTGCATACAATAAATCCGATGACATTATGCTCCACAGCCCCGGTGCAAAAGACTGGAAACTGGAAAGAGCTTACCCGACTTACGATGAAAACGGCCGTAACGCTATCGGCTTTGTTATGGACCAAAGAGGCGGCAGGCTTATGGGCAACGTTACCGGAAGGAATATTGGAAGACCGTTATGTATTCTTCTCGATGGACTGGCAATCTCGGCTCCAAGTATTAGTGAGAGAATACCCGGTCGAGGCAGAATAACCGGCAGGTTTTCCAAGACCCAGGTTGACGATATGGTCAACAAGCTCAATGCCGGCTCACTTCCCGCGAGGCTTATAGAACAACCAATTTCCGAGAATACCATAGGGCCGTCCATCGGAGCCGACAATCGTGACAAGGGAATCAGAGCGGGTTTAATTGGTCTCGTTGCGGTTATCGCCACTATGGCGATTTATTATTGTTTAGCCGGTGCAGTCGCCGACTTTGCCCTGCTTCTTAATATTCTTTTTGTTCTGGCGGTTATGGCTGGAATCAGGGCGACGTTTACCCTACCCGGTATCGCCGGTATCATATTGACCATCGGTATGAGCGTTGATGCCAATGTCCTCATCTTTGAAAGAATCCGCGAAGAACAACAAAGAGGTTCGTCTTTGAGGGTCGCAATAACAAACGGCTACCAAAAGGCATTCAGAACAATTTTCGATGCCAACATTACGACATTCATTACCGCAGCGATTCTTTACTGGCGCGCATCAGAGGAAGTAAGAGGTTTCGCTATTGTCCTGATGCTGGGTATCGCTTCGAGTATGCTTACCGCATTGTTTGTTACTCGCGTTGTTTTCGATTATCTCTTATCCAAACGAATTATTAAAGAACACTTGCTAATGCTTCGGCTCATACATAATCCTAATGTTAACTGGATGCGGTTAAGACCCGCCTTCATTTCTATTTCACTCCTGCTGATGATAGGAGGATTATTCGTTTTCTTCAATCGAAACGACATCAAAGACAACAAATACGATATCGAATTTACAGGGGGTACAAGCGTCCAGATCATTCTTGCAGAAGGAGTGGACCTCACGAGAGAGCAGGTCGAAGACAAAATCAGGGCCAAGCTGCCCGCCGCAAATGTAGTCAGTGTCGGAGAATCGGGAAAACAATATGAAATTACTACGACCGAAACAAATAAAATTATCGTTAGTGTCACCCTGCCGCAAACAAGTAATCTGTCAGTCGAGCAAATAACCAGCGCGATACAAAAGGCTGAGGATGAGAACGCAGTCAGATTAAATAATCTGATTGTAACGCAGGCCGACGATAACACCAAAAAGTTCGTAATTTCAACAAGTCAGATGAACCAGACTCTCGTGAAAGAGATCCTGACAAAAGCTATCCCCGATGCCGACATTTCAGAACCACAGGTAGATGAAGTCGTTAATAACGCAATAAGAACGACCTTTGCCAACGAGCTGAAAATTCAACAGGACCTGCAACCGAATATTGTCTCCGAGGAAAAAGTCACCCCCGAGCTGATTGATGAGTATCCAGTGCTGGCAAACTATATCGACGGCATCAAAATAGAATGTGAGATTAAAAGACCGACAACATTAAAAGAGCTCAAACAAAGATTAGGAAATTTGCAGTTCAAACCCGAAATGGCGGGATTAAAGCAATCGAACTACCAAATATTCGACTCGAGCCTGAATACAACAGCCGATGCAAATCAGCCGATAAGCTCGTTTATTTATGTCAGCACTCCTCCCGACGAAGATATCAGAAATTACTCCGAAGATGATTGGAAGACATTCGGCGAAAACGAAAAGAAAAAAGTTCTGGAGGCCACCCAGCTCGAAACCTCGCTGCCGCGGATAAGACAATTCGATCCTTCGGTGGGTTCGGAACAAAAAACAAGGGCGCTCATAGCAATTTTCCTGTCCCTGTTCGCAATTGTCACATATATCTGGATCCGGTTCGGAAATATCAGATACGGTGTCGCCGCCATCATTGCCCTGATACACGACGTATGCATCACACTCGGTGCGGTAACGGCATGCACATACATCGCAGCGACTCCGATCGGTGAAAAACTGTTAATCGGAGATTTTAAAATCGACCTCGCAATGATAGCCGCGTTTTTAACACTCATCGGATATTCACTCAACGATACGA
>CAYVXS010000192.1:0-6298 GCA_964454885.1 uncultured Pirellulales bacterium | reverse complement strand
GAATCGAAAACAAAAATGGTTATAGAAAGACAAAATAAAAACGGCAGTGTCACGAAAGAGCAGGCACGCGAGGCTATTGCCGAGTTCTTTGCCAAGAACGATTATACCGACAAAAAAATACTGCTGATAATCCCGGACAACACACGTTCGGGACCAATCGGTGACATATTCCAAATTTTATTCGATTGTGTTGGTAAAAAAGTCAAGGCTCTCGACTGTCTTGTTGCGCTGGGCACACACCAGCCGATGAGTGAAAAGCAGATTTGCACCCGGCTCGGCATAACGGCCGAACAGCGAAGCGGAAAATACGCATCGGTGAAATTTTTCAATCACGAATGGGAAAAGGCCGAGACGTTCATATCAATAGGGAAAATTTCCGCAGACGATATCGAGCAAATCAGCGGCGGATTGTTTCGCGAACAAGTCGATACGCGGATAAACAAGCTTACTTATGACTACGATGAGTTTTTCATTCTTGGGCCGGTCTTCCCGCACGAGGTGGTGGGCTTTTCCGGCGGGCATAAATACATCTTTCCCGGTATCGCAGGCGACGAAATTATTCATTTCTTCCACTGGCTGGGAGCCGTCATAACCAATCCACTAATTAACGGCAGCAAATGGACGCCGACCAGAAAGGTTGTGGAAAAAGCCGCGTCACTGATTAACGTCCCCCGCAAACTTTTCGCCATCGTGGCGCTGGAAAACGAGTTCAAGGGAATCTTCGTCGGGGACGTGCTCGAAGCATGGGAAAAGGCCGCAGACCTTTCCGAAAAGGTGCACATCACATACAAGGACAAATCCTACAATACGATTCTCGGAATCGCCCCTGAGATGTATGATGATATATGGACGGCCGGTAAGGTGATGTACAAGCTCGAGCCGATTCTCGCCGATGGCGGGACGTTGATCATCTACGCGCCGCACATCACGGAAATTTCCTACTCACACGGCAAGTGGCTGGACAAAATCGGTTATCATACGCGGGATTATTTTCTCAAACGTATGGATAAATTCGCAGATGTGCCGAGGGGAATTCTCGCACATTCGACACACGTCAGGGGAATCGGCACATTTATTGACGGTAAAGAAAAACCACGGGCAAACGTTGTGCTCGCCACAGGCATCAGTAAAGAACGCTGCGAAAAAGTAAATCTCGGCTATATGAACCCGGATGATATAAACATTGCAGACTATGAGAAAAGAGAGGACGAAGGAATTTTAGTCGTCCACCACGCGGGTGAAGTCCTGCACAGATTGTCCAGCGGATATATTCCGACAATACCATAATAAAGGTGCAGACCATGAAAAAAGTATGTATTTTTTCCAGCATAGCTTTGGTTATGGTCCTTAAGTTGTCGTCACCTTCTCTCGCCGAAACCACTACACCATCCAAAAACCGTGCGATTCCATACGTAGCGACCCATAATGATATCGTCCGGGAGATGCTCTGGTTTGCGAATGTCGGAAAGGATGATATCGTATATGATCTTGGCTCGGGCGATGGACGCATCGCAATCGCGGCAGTTCGGGATTTCGGCGCCCGTCGAGCAGTTGGCATTGAGATCGATCCCAACCGCATCGTGGAAAGTAGGAAGAACGCACAAAAGGCGGGAGTCGCTAACCGGGTCGAATTTATTGAAGGCGATTTGTTCACGACTGACTTTAGCCAGGCCAGTGTTGTTACTCTGTTTCTGGGTCACCGGCCAAACATTAAGCTCCGACCAAAAATTCTAACCGTTCTCAAGCCTGACACCCGCATCCTCTCGTATCAATTCGGCATGGGTGAATGGGAAACAGACAAGGCACTGACAGTGCGAAGGATTTATTTTGGAATGATAGGCAGAGCGATAGGCCCGTTCGACAACAATCCTCGCGTGCCGGATTATACTGGAAATGAGAGTCAGCTTTGGAACAGCAACAAGATTCTGATGTGGATTGTTCCTGCGCCCATTGCCGGCATCTGGCGGGGTAAAATCCAGACAGAAAATGAGCAGCAAGATATCCAATTGACCTTACATCAGCGATTATCAGAGGCTTATGGAAAATTTGAGCTTTCCGGCGAAAACAAGCTGGAAGGAGGTTCGAGTATTGAGCTTTGGGGCAGTCACATACACTTTTTATGGCGTCCCGACAATATCCCTGACCGGAAAGAACTGAAGTTAGATGGCCAGGTTCTCGAAAATACTATGTGGGGGACAATAGTAATAACGAAAAATGGCGAGCATAAGGAGTATGAATGGAAAGCCCAACGAGACAAGGTGGACTTTACAGGAACATGGGAGTGGCCCTGTGCCACCGGGCCTCGTCAAGTGAAACTGCGCATCGAGCGGGAGGATGGTAATTTGACTGCAACGTATCTGGACCAGGATCGAATCTTACCGGTTACTGATTTCTATGATTTCGGTGGAGGATTCTATTTCACGCTTTTGATCGGTCTCGAAAGGGAAGGCTTTATCAAAACAACGGAGGACACAGGCTGGTTGATTGGGGAAGCGGTTTTCGAGCAAGGCTCACTGACAGGAAGGGTAGAGTTCTATCCGTCCAGACATGATGCCCCTGCCCCTGTAATTGGTGGGGATTGGAAACCCAGGCTGGTCAAACCAGCTCACTGACATAGAAGTATATCTTGATTACTTGGTGAGTACTATTATCATGGTATAGGGTACGGCATTTTGTTTTTATAACAGGGAAAAAATGGCAATAGAGCTTAATAAAAAAGAGATCGACATAAAGGCCGCAGCAAAGAAGGCGTTAAAGGACGATAAGCTGTTAGCCGAGCTATTGGAGAATCTCTGGTCGAAGAACGAAAATATCAGGTATAACAGCCACAAGATTCTTTATCTTATAACCGAAGAGCACCCGCAAAAACTTTATCCGAAATGGGATTACTTGGTCAAATTCTTAGATAGTGACAATACTTACCACAAACTCAGCGCGGTGCACCTCCTGGCGAATCTCACCAGGGTCGATAAAAAGAATAAATTCGAAAATATCTTCGATACGTTTTACGGCCTGCTCGAAGATAAGAGTTTTATCACGGCGGCTTATGTATGCGGCGTATCGGGAAAAATCGCAATTGCAAAGCCGAAATTGCAAACAAAAATCACAAACAGGCTCCTGAATATAGACAAAACACACCATCAGCAGGAACGAAAAGACTTAATCAAGGCATATATCTTCGAGGCTTTCGGGGAATATTTCGACCAGTCTAAAAACAAAAAGAAAATCACTGAATTCGTCAAACAGCAGTTAAACTGCCAAAGCCCCAAAACCAAAAAAGCAGCAAAAGAATTCTTAAAACGAATCGGTGCAAAGTAACCGGTAAATACTTCTACCGGACACCTTCTGAAAGCGAGACTATAATGTTTTCTCTGCTCATAGGAAAATACTTTCCTGATTGCGAGGTCTTAGTCGGGATTTTTAGCAACTTTCTAATCATAGTTCTGTTCGCGCAGCTATTACTAAGCTAACTGGGCTACCCAATCAAGCGGGTTGTGCCTGCCAAGCTTCAAACTGATTTCCACCGGCTTTCCCTCCGGCAGGTGCAAATCACAGTTGGCCGTGCCCGGCTTATGTTTCGCCGCCAGAATACCGGCCGGTGCGGAAATATCTTCAATCCCATACCGCGCAATTAAGGTGACGTCCTGCTTTCTCTTCGAGGTGATCGTTATGTCCACGGTCCGAGCTTCCATATCCCAGGCCAGTTTGTCGATCCTCGCAAACGTACGGGCCAGCATCCCGTTAATCGATCCCTTTATCAGCAAGGGAGGAAGGGCCGGAAGCACCTCAATCACACCGGGACGCGAGTAGGCCAGCATTTCCATCATGATCGCTGGAATCCCGCCCTGTGCATCCGGCAATGGTCCGCCATAAGGCTCGCGCGAACACCGCAGCGATGTGCTGATGTAGCCCTGCTCAATCAATTGCCGCAGTTGGACGTCCACAATAACGTTGTCTTTGAGTCTCGCCCCAACCAAGGCGCGATGGCAACGACAATAAGCAGACAAAGTTTCACCCGCGACCGCGGTGGACATCGTATCGAACGTGCGCCTTCGGTCGGCTATCTCCGCAGCTCGAGCCAGTTGTGGCGTGCGGTCCGGATCGATCTCATCGCCCGGCCAGACGCCGTAGAGATGAGAGATATGCCGATGGCTGTAATGCTCTTGCAGCGTGGGCCATGCCCATTCCTTCAGGGTACCGTCCAGTTCGAGCAGGTAGGGTGGCATCTTGGCCAGCATCGCTTTCCATTTCGTTATGCTGTCGGTGTCGGTGCCCAGAATCTCGCAAGCCTGGATTAAATTGGTCAGCACTTCCCGGCATACCGTAATATCCATGGTGGCATTGATCAGCATAGGTCCCGACGGGTCTGTGCTGCCGGGTGTGTTTTCCGGCGAGAAGGATGGTACGAACATGAAGTTCCCATTTTTATCGGTGTCCTTCAGGAAATCCTCGTAGAATTGCGCCAACTCTTTATATGCCGGCACAATGCGATTACGGAGAAATTCCAAATCTCCGGTGACCAGATAGTGATCCCAGAACTGTCGCAAGCACCATCCTCCGGCGGAAATCCAGTAAGGCCAGACATCGATTGCAGTGCCGCTGGTGTAATAGAAATTGACGCCGATTCCCTTGTCTGGAAAAAGGGGATACGATGTGCCGCGAAAACCGAAAATGTTCCTTGCGTTGACACGGTAATCCGGGACCAGGCTCTCTAGCCAGTTGAAGTAAGCTTCCATGCCTTCCCTCAGGTCGCCTTGCACAGCGCCCGCTGTTTGCAGGTTGATGGTGGCATTTATCTCGGCCGCGATGCTGGGATACCTGCCGCTGTTGAGGATAAACCAGTAGCGTCCCATTTCGAAAATTTTCTCCAGCAGGGCGGGCGAGTAGTCCGGTCTCGACCACTGATCGGTAAAAAGTTCTTCCGTTGACATTCCATTTTGGGAGGTGCCGCCGAAATCGACAGTGACTCGGTTGAGGGCTTCCGACTGGACTTTGCGATGCCGTTCCAGCAGTGCCGGATAATCCGGGTTGAGTTCTTCCACCGCCCGACGCAAAGCCTCCACCTTATCCTCACCGTAGTCGGCGAACCATTCGATGCGAGTAAGCAACATCACGGACGAAGCATTCTCGACCACCAGCGTGTCATCCTCCATCTTAGCTGAACCACCGTCGCGGATAATGCGGGTCACGCCGGCGTAACCGCTGTTGTCCACGGAGGGATCTAAAATGCATTTGTAAATCAGCCACTGCTCG
Source organism: uncultured Pirellulales bacterium (assembly GCA_964454885.1). Lineage (GTDB taxonomy): Bacteria > Planctomycetota > Phycisphaerae > Sedimentisphaerales > Anaerobacaceae > JAFGPS01. Next base: position 1,045 of record CAYVXS010000192.1, on the reverse strand, counting down.
TTGAAATCCTGCCGAACGTCACCGGCTTCGACCCCCTTCGGATGGGCCGATTCTAACTGGGTGAATGCTACTCGGTCGGGTGAAGTAGCGCCGATTCCTGAGTTGCTGCCCCAGTTCATCCCGGAAAACATGCTCCACGCCGCGGACCTCTGCTTTGAGATTCGGACATTCAACGAGTGTCCCTTCGGGGCAGTGAGCCATTGGACGATGACATTGTCGGGGCGTGACGTGAAAGTCCGGCGAATCCAATCCCCGTGTTCATCGCTCCAGTGGACCTTCAGCTCACTGTTCTCGAAATCTACGGTGCGGAGATAGTCCTTTACCGATTCGGTTTTAGGAAAAACAAGCTGCATCAGGAACGCCGGGATGGTGAGGTGCGGCTCGGTGTCCTGTTTGATAGGGCTGTTATTCATGTGCCGGCCGGCAAGCTCCATGGCTTCGCGATGTTTGCCTTCCAGCACCATTTGTCGCACTTGTGGAAAAATATCCGCGACCTTTGGGGCCTCCAGAGGTCTCTTCCACGGCATGAGCAGGCTTTCGTGGTGGAAAAGTATTTGCTCCGAGTAGGGATCGCCCATTAACTCGATTTTCATTGCTCCATTGCCGGAAGTGAGACTCTCGCTGACAACGTTACCCGGCGCGATGCTGCAAAAGCCCCGCTGCGGAATAAGCTTGCGCCTTAGCCGTTCCGCCTGCGGCATCGGTGATATCGGATACGACCTCGCCGGCGCAGGTAACCCGGGAAGGAAAGGCTCCCCTTGTACACGCCGAAGATATTCAGCCGGACGGTTGTCGGTCCGTGTCGCTCCAGCCGCATCGGAAATGGATGATGAGCTTTCGCTTGCCTTGAGTGGCCGAAGCGCCTCTATAGAACCCGATATACCGGCGGCGACCATGCTTGTCTTAAGAAAATCTCTACGTTTCATAAGTTAATTCCTTATCTTGTTCATTATCAAATGAGCTTCGATATCTGTTCCGAAATATTTCCTGTTTTGCTTTGCTCATCAAGCGACCCAATTGGCCCAATCGAGCGGATTGCGCCGGC
>CAYVXS010000191.1:0-6300 GCA_964454885.1 uncultured Pirellulales bacterium | reverse complement strand
AACGGCTCAGCGAATTGAACGGCTATACGTCGTAAAAACGGATTTACCTGGTCAACCCGGCAGACATGACCTGAACGTGTGAAATTTGCCATATCGAACGAGTCGTCAGGGCCGTATTGCGGAACACTGAAACGAGCTGTGATGTACTGGCCGGTGTAGGGACAATCATCGTCCGCATAACACGTGAAGGCAGCTCCTCTACTGGATATATCGACCATTTGTCCCTGTGTAAGGGTGTGATCGGGATTTTCGGCAAACCAGATAGGCCAATAATAACGCAATCTTTGCTCTGTTCTTCGCTCACAATTATCCATTTTTAACACCTTAGAATCCCCCGATTTTTATTGTTTTCATGTTTGCCAATCGTCAAAAAAGGGGAGCTGCTTTATCATGTGCTACCGGAAATATCTCCTTGTCCGGCATTGATAAGACCGGTTTTTGAGTTTATAGCCTGTCCTGGGGGTAAAAAAATCGTAAAATTTTCCTGTTTTTTTTACTTTTTATTGGGCATATTCCTATAACTTTTTGCTATGAGGAAGTCACCGATGCGTTGGATTTTTAGTTTTTTATAGAGGAAGAATTTTTCTCGACACATTTGCCGGCCGAAGCGCAAATATTATGAAGAAAGCTGGACCATCGATTGGTTTGGGCTTCTGATAAAGGCTTTCCATGGATAGCAATACAGAGCGAGAAATAATAATGGGCTTGCAGCGGGGCGAGCGGCAGGCCTGGCAGAAACTATACCTGGTGTATGCCGAGTCGGTTTGGAGGAATATCTCCAGACTCACAGGCGGTGATTCAACCTTTGTAGCCGACATCGTGCAGGAAACTTTTCTCGCCGCAGCTCGCTCTGCCAGAGATTTCGATCGTAATCGCGGTTCGCTCTGGATATGGCTCTGGACAATCGCCAAACGTCAGGTTGCTCTTTATTATCGCAAACAAAAGCCGAGTGTCGGATTAAATAAGGCCCGGCAGTGGTGGGCGGTGCTGGATGGTGAGAAGCTCGATTGGATTGATGCCAAGGCGGATATGCCGCTTGATATTCTCCAATCGCGGGAGTTAGCGACATTAGTAAGAGCCGCTTTGAGGGAATTGCCTGCCGATTATCAGTCGCTGCTTTTGGCCAAATATGTCGAAAACCAACCGGTCGAAAAAATCGCCGGGCAGATGAATTGCTCACAAATGGCGGTTCGCTCGAAGCTTTCCCGGGCGAGGAAGTCTTTCCGGAAGGCTTTTGAAAAAATAATACATAAAAAATCAGGTTCGCGCGAGGTGATGTCATGAATTTTGAAGATGAGAAACAAAAAAATGAAAGGCTGTCACAGTTGTTCTCTGCTGTAGATAGAAATACCACCGGGCCGGACAAGAAATTTCTGGATAAACTCCAGGAACAATCAACGGCGGAATTCCTGGCTTCTTCAACGAACGAGATGAAAGATTCACAAATAGAAACATCTTTTCCAGTATGGAGCAATATTATGAAAAGTAAAATAATCAAACTGGCCGCGGCAGCGGTGATAATTATCGGGGTAATACTTGTAATAAACTACTCCGGAGCACCCATTGGCGGCTCAAGTGTTGCATGGGGCGAAGTTGTTAAAAAGCTTGAGAATATTCAAACTTACTCGTTCCGAAAGATACGAATGGAGACAAATGACCCGCAGAAGAATTTTGAATCAGGGACTGAAACGAAAGTGTATTATTCTAATGAATATGGTGAATGGACGGAAAGTTTTCGTGACGGACATATAGTCACGAGAACGTATGCACTGCTCAAAGAAAAGGTTTTCATCGGTATTGTTCCGCTTGCGAAAACTTATGACCGCCACACTTTATCCGGTGCGGAAATAAGAGAGCTGGAACAAATGATGCCGAGGCAGGTGGTTATGCGGTTTCTTGAGGCGGATTATAAGGCATTGGGAAGTGAAGTAATCGACGGCGTGAAGGTCGAGAAGGTCGAGGTTAACGACCCTAAAATATTAAATCCGAATGCTCCGCCTCTCGATGATTTCGTAGCCAGGCTGGCGGTTGACGTCGAAACGGAATTGCCTGTAAGTCTCGAGCTGGAATTCGTAGTTGAAGGCAAGATTTACACAAAGATGATATTCGACCAGTTCCAGTGGAATATAAAGCTCAATGCGAGCGATTTCAAGCCTGATATCCCGGATGATTATACATTGGGGCAATTCAGCGGCAGTTAATTTAACCGGGAAAATTCTAAATATTATACAAAAGGCCGGGCTGGTTCTGTCCGGCTTTTTTTATTTATGGGGGAGATTTTCCATTAAAATATGGTGCGCAGGAGCTTTTTATTTCATCTATAATCATAAAGGCCATGGCGAAGTAGCTACTTAAATTCTTTAACGAGGTTAGTTTCATAGACCGGCAAGAAAAGATATTACAGTTATTCGATGCATCGGGAGCGCGTCTGCACAGACTGCTGGCACGACTGACGCTCAGCGAAGACGTTGTCGGTGATTTGCTCCAGGAACTTTTTATCAGGCTATGGAATTCCAAAGCGTTTGATAAGGCTGAAGATCCGTCTTCCTATGCTTATCGAGCGGCTATTAACCTTGCATTCGAATGGCGAAGAAGGCAAAAAAAATCTTCCCGGCCGGCGGAAGCGGATTGCCTGCAAAAAGAGAGAGGTTCCTCGGCTTTGGTGAAAATGATTCAAAACGAGGAACTGGAACAGGTTCTCGATGCAACTATGCAGTTGACCGATTTGGCTCGTGACGTAGTTGTGATGCATTATATCGAGCAGGAATCCTACGAAGAGATTGGACAACGGCTTGGCAAAAAGCCTCAATATATGCGTTCGTTGTGTACCAAGGCCTTGGCCAGGCTAAGAGAATTACTTACAAATGAAAATGAATAATCCAGCAGAAAAAATAACATTATTATGAGGTGTTGTCATGTCGGAAATCGATGAAAAAGAAATAAAGCAGCGTTTTGAAGCTATTTCAAAATTTGAGATAAATCCCGAAGTGACCGCCCGAGATTTGGAACAAACAAGAAAAAGTCTTGCCGGGAAAATAAGCACAAAACAACCGGCAGAATTAAAAATATGGAGCATTATAATGAAAAGTAATATAACAAAACTTGCCGCCGCAGCGGTGATAATTATAGCTGCGCTTATCGTCATTCATTATTCAGGTAGTTCGATTGATGGTACAAGTGTCGCCTGGGCAGACGTTATAGAGCAGATTAGTAATTTTCGACCTTATGCCTGCACATACACAGTGTTTGACGAAGGGACTCTGGTTCGCAGTTATCGTTCTATGCGATTTAGCCTTACACAGAGGCGTGAAATTCGTTTTGATGGTACCATTTTAGTATATGATCTTGCTATTCCGAAGTTACTCACCATTGTTCCTGAAAAGAAATATGCCATTGAGAGAATATTAGATGCACAGCCAACAACCGATCCTGATATATTCAAAATGGCTGACTCTATGCAGAATATTTCTTCTGGAGGTGTTCAGGAATTAGGCATCCGCGAAATTGACGGGCATATAGCAAAGGGATTTCGCTCCAAGAGTGAGTACAACGATATTACAATCTGGGCTGATGTGCAAACGAAACTTCCCGTCCAGTTAGAAATCATCCATGTAGGAAGGGGCAAAAAGATCATTATAAGTGAGTTCGAATTCGATATTGATTTTGATGAGGCACTTTTTAGCACAACGGCCCCCGAGGGATACACCGTTGAGAAACTTGATAAAAGAGAAGTTACCGAATTAACGAAATTTAAGCGAAGCACGACCGAGAAAGACCTTATTGAAGGATTGCGTGCCCTGGCGATTTTCCTGGATGGTCGCTTTCCACCAAAAATAGAGCTTGATGAATTGCGGGAGACATTAAAAGGATACATTGCGCAGAATAACCTTTCCGATTCCGAAATCGAAGAACGTCTTGCGCCGGTCTCCGAAAAATGGACTAAGGCATACTGGTACACAATGCTGTTGAAGGGAGAGATGGAAGCCGGTGATTTTCATTATGCAGGTGATGGTGTCGAACTTGGTGATTCTGATACGCCTGTAATTTGGTGGCTTCCCAAGGACTCTAAAACCTACCGAGTTATTTATGGTGATTTAAGCGTTAAGGATGTCGCACCTGAAAACCTGTCGGAGTAGCTTTACATTGGATGTTGTATATTGTTTGCAAAATAGGCCGGACTGGTTCTGTCCGGCTTTTTTTCATGCCTCAATTACCGGGTTACCTCACGGCGAAAAAATTTTCGGCTTAAACGCCGGAAATCCGTTAGAATTGAATAATATTTGGAAAAACCATGTTTTATCTTAAGGTAAAACACATATTTTTTGTGTCTTATATTTAGCAATGATCATTGTTTTTTGAAAAGGTTTCAAAGCGTTGAAAGATAGGCTGCTTATCTGGAAATTAAGACACGGCAATAAAGATGCTCTCTGCAGTATTTATGCAAAATACAGAGACGACCTGGTGCGAATAGCGGCCGGGCTTTTGAACGATGTAAGTGTAGCCGAAGATATTGTACAGGAGGTTTTTCTTACACTCGTTCGTTCTGCGGATAAATTTAAAATCAGAAAGAACCTAAAGGGATATTTGACAACCTGCGTTGCAAACAAGATTCGCAATTTGAACAGAGCAAAGAGTACTCCCAAGCCTGTTTGTCTGGATGATGTTGAGCCTGCAGTCTCGAATATTGAAACTCCCTACAAGTGTGTTGAATGCGACGAGGAATTTCAGCATCTTTATGAAGCTTTGACTCAATTGCCGTATGAACAAAAAGAGACTGTAATTTTGCGGATCCAGGGAAGAATGAAATTTAAAGAAATTGCCGTGTTGCAGGGGACATCCATAAAAACAATCTTGAGCAGGTATAATTATGGACTCAATAAACTGCGGTCAATGTTAAATGGTGAGGTAGAAAAATGAGACCGGCAGAAAACATAGAACGATTGATTGAGAATGCAACAGTAAATATTAACCAGGAAGTTAAAAAGGCTGCCCTTACGGAGCTTATTAACGAGTTGGAAAGTTCCAAAATCGGCGGGCCGACTGAAACCATGCCGAATATATGGAGAATAATCATGAAAAGTAAAATCACAAAACTCACAGCAGCGGCGGTGATAATTATTGTAATATTACTTACCTTAAATAATAGCTCAGTCGATATTACAAGCGATGTTTACGCTGAGATAACGGAAAACATGCAGGAAATGCCATGGGTGTATATTAGAATTATTATAGAGTACCCAACTATTGATGAGCGAATCGCAGAAGTGGATCTATGGTATTCAAACAACGAGCAGGTTATAGGAATGAAAGATTCCTATAAAGTTAAATTTTCTTACTATCAAAATGAGAAAAAGTATGATTACGATCCTGATACAAAATCAATCACTATTTCTTCTATTGACCAGTCTGATTATTCAAATATTTTAATAAATCTACAAAAAGGATTTGATTCATGGATTACGCAATTTAGTCAATCCAATCAAGGAGATGAAATAAATCATTATTCAGGAGAATTAAAGGGAGAAAAAGTAGAGATTTATGAATACCAATCAGAAAAAGGTAGTGGCAAACTCTATGTTAATTCGGTGAGCCGTTTGCCTATATATGCTGAATTTAAAGATACATATAAGGGTAATCAAGGGAATGTCCAAATTCATTTTGAATTCCCGGAAAGTGGACCAAGAGATATATATGATTTAGGCGTACCCCACGATGCTCCGATTATTGAAAATTAATGAAAGCAAAAGTATCACATAGCTTTATCTCACAAGAGGGGTGAGCTAATGCAGCCTAATGATTACAGCATAATTTTTGAGAATATAGTGTCTTATGGAATTAAATCCATGTGGTTTATCATCGGATTTTGCCTAATATCTATTTTTCTTAACCTCTTTTGGTTGGTTTGTATTCTGATTTATAAAGGTAATAAATAAAAAAAAGTTCTTTGAATTCAGGATTTTCTTAATTTTTTTTTGTTGATTTTACTAATTTGATAAATTCGTTGCCGCGTTGCTCGTAGTTCTCGAACATATCGTAGCTGGCACAGGCGGGACTTAGCAGGACGACGTCACCTGATTCTGCAAGACCATTAGCTAATTGAACTGCTTTGGATAGTGAATTCGCAATTTCGATTTTCGTGGTTCGTCGCTCGTTCCTCGTCCCTCGTTTAATTTTCGCATTCGAAATCGCACCGGCGATTAAAGGAGCGGTCTGGCCTATCAGGATGGCGGCTTTTGCCTTTTGGACGATTTTTTCGCCGAGTTTATCGAAGGGAAGTTTCTTATCGTACCCACCGGCAAT
>CAYVXS010000190.1:5561-6312 GCA_964454885.1 uncultured Pirellulales bacterium | reverse complement strand
GAATCATAAATCAGTTCTGAAAGAAAATTTAGGAGGAGTTTTTCTTTTACTTTTACTCTGGAGGGTATGATCATGAAAAAGTCAAATCTAAAATCTCCATTTCTCGTACTGATTGCAATTTCATTATGCACAGTTCTTGTCGGTATCTCTCAAAGTTTCGGTAACGAATGCGACTGGAACAGCGGTGACCCGTACAAAATGCACTGGCCGCAGGAGCCTGATCTGAGTTCTTCCGGTGTTGATATCAGTATGTTTATTGTAACCTTAGCTGACGATTTCGAATGTACAAGCACCGGACCAATCAATGATATCCATATCTGGGGTTCATTCATCAACGATACACTACCCGCAGACGGACCGGACAGCCTGACATTTGAAATCAGCATTTATTCGGACATCCCTGCCCAGGGCGACAACATCAGCAAACCCGGCAATCGACTTTGGAGCCGTAAGTTTCAACCTGGTGAATACACGGTCGCAAAGGTTTATGATGGTCCTGAGGATTGGTACGACCCGCCGAGAAGCCGTTATTATCCCGACAATCCCAAACAAGCATATCAGTATAACTTCTGTATTGAAAGCGACCCTTTCATTCAGCAGGAAGGAACAGTTTACTGGCTTGTTATAGATGAAGTAGGGCCGGATAATCCCTATTCAGCCGACTATAAATTCGGATGGAAAACAACTACCCGCGATCTTCAATGGAACGATAATGCCGTATATCGCATTGACGGATATTTAAATTGGAATG
>CAYVXS010000190.1:4882-5551 GCA_964454885.1 uncultured Pirellulales bacterium | reverse complement strand
AATGAGATGACATATCCCGACGAGCACGAATATAAGGGAAACATAATCGATCTGGCATTTGTCATAACCGGCGGAGAAGATTCACAGCGTTTATATGATTGGGGCGATGCACCTGACGGAGCAGCCGCAGCCGGCTATCCTACACTGTCTTTCAATAACGGGGCTAATCATATAATTGAAGGTCCATGGCTTGGTAATGACGATGGTTATCCCGATGCAGAATTAAACGGCCAGCCGGAATCAGATGCTCTCGGCGATGACCTGGATATTGAACCATTATTTTCATTGGGACCTCCTAATGACGATGAAGATGGCGCATCAATACCCCCTTTGTATGTTGGACAACCGGGGGATATAAACCTTAAAGTAAACGGAGGCGGAGGTTTTGTCGATGCGTGGATCGATTTTAATCACGATATGTCCTGGCAGGCGAGCGAACAAGTCTGCTGGTGGTTTTTACCCGATGGTTCAAATACTATATCGTTCATCGTTCCCGGTACTGCCGTACCCGGAGAAACTTTTGCCCGATTCAGAATAAGCTCCGAGGGATCATTACCTCCCTGGGGTTCTGCAGACAGCGGAGAAGTCGAGGACTATAAGGTAATCATTTATGAAGGCTGTACACAATGTACGGAACAGGAGTTTATTCGTGGAGATGCCAATAACGAC